>DASSLE010000073.1:0-6338 GCA_035689725.1 Pseudolabrys sp. | reverse complement strand
GGGCACGTCGGGGAACACCTTGAGCGCCTGCAACCATGCACGTGAGTTGCCGTGCCCGTGTTCGATCCGCTCAATCCCAAACCCGAGTACGCCGTCGCTGGCAGCCTCCTCCATATCGATGCCGAGAAGCACCACGTAGGCACCAGCGATTGCCTGCACTGAAAGTGAACCAGTCTTGTTGTAGGCTCGCATTCTTCAGCACCGTCAGCCGAGATGTTTCCGACCTACTATTTGGGTTGGTGATCTTCCTCGAGTTGAGCCCCGGTCGCAGTTCCCCGATCGAGTTTCCATAGCAGCCAATCGTCATTGGGTCCAAATTTTTGCAAATGGCGGTCCCATTTCATAGGAAGCTGTAGGTTCAAGCGTTCTAGGAAAGGCAGCAGCGGCTTCTGGGGCGGGTTTGCGTCTTCACGATCGTCCATCTCCACACGCTGCCACTTGAAGCGATCCCGGTACTGCGCGAAGCCAAAGCCATCAAAGAAGTGCTCGCCACCGATTAGCGGCATATACCACAGGCTCGGAGAACCGATCGGATTTTCCTTGATCGGAACCTGCTCTTCGAGGTCCTTCAGCATGCTAGAACCTTCGGTATCGCCCTTTTTCGCCAAATGGTCCCGCAATCGAGCAAGCGCTGGAAACGTTATTGGTGGACTAACGAACAGCACCGGCTTCCGCTCCAATCGACAAAGGATGACCTCGTGCGGCGTGCCTACGCTGTAGACGTTGGTTGGAACGTACGCGATGATGAAGTCGCTCGTATCAACCATGCGTAGGTCCATGTGCAGCGCGGGCCAGAAATGGTCGGCACAGCTGGCTCGCGCCTGCGCACCCTTCTCCGAGGGGTCAAAACACCATTGCGCCCGAACTCTGGCGGTTGTTTCATCCTCTCGTCCATACTCCTTCACGCCCTGTATCTCGGGCTTAAACCAAGGATCGAACACCGTGACTCCGAGCTCCTGAAGAAATTCGTTGACCCGATTGCGCCAGCCGAACCTCTTCTCAACCTCTCGCGATGCGACGAAATCCATTGGACCTGAAAGATAAACGCGCGCATCGCGCAGCAGATTCGGTTCCCCCAACTTTCCCATTGATGTCACTCCCTCGGTGTTTTGCTGGTCGCCAGTGTCCGATCACCATGCTGCAGTTACACGCGGGGGAACTGCAGGTTAAGGAAGTCTGTTTGAGCGTTCAGCGAAAGTCCTGCGTACGGCTCAAGCAGGTTTGGCGGCACGCGGAGGCAGCGAGCCGCCGACGCGTGCACAAGATCCGCCACAGCATCGAGATAATGCATGGGGCCTGTTGCGATCCCCGTTGGCGAATGGTCCCACCAAACCACCCAATCGCTGGTCGCGGAGAAGATGGCAGCGTCGAGTGAGCGGGGGTCCGCCTGCACCTGTCGGGCGATCTTTGCCACGCCCGCCAAAAAGGCGTCGGACCCTGCATCAGGCTTCCGGGTTCCAACGAACAGGCGGCTATAGCCGGTCTGCCAATCAACGGATCGCTCGAAGAGGTGATAGGGTTGGTCGGACGTGATCTCGTCCGCCGCGAGCAATTTAGGAAAGCCGCTACGGCTGGCCGACATGTCGAAAGCTAACTCATGTAGCTCGCTATATGCTCGACCGCCGATGCAACGTTTAGCTTCGCGGTAGCACTCTTGCGTGCGATAGAAGACCAGGGCGACCTCGTCCGGGACCGTGCTTTCCTTCGACTCCGGCAGAATGGCGGGGAGGTAGGCCGTTAGCCCATATAGGCGTTGCATTTGGATTGTAATCGGCATGAAGACTTGTCCGAGGCGCTGGACGAACATGTCTCGCCGGACGCCGGCTTTCTTGCGGCCCCGGAAGACCCGGACCGAATCCGCAGGTACGGGCCGCGGTGCGCAGCCATCGCGATTAGCAACCTGGGAGCTCGTATTGTCCACCATGCCCATAAGGTGCCGCCAGCCTCGCACCAGCAACTCATTCAATGCATCCAGCGCAGTCCTGGACTTTGCAGCCTCGCCTCCGCTTGCGACTAAGCTTTTCGTGGACGTTTCCAGCTCGCGGGCAAGACCCGCGTGCAACTCCTCCATTCGGCTGGACAGAAATCCGCCCTGAGTGATCGCGTGCATGCGCCGCACTCCGAACTCGGTCGGCTCGTTTTCGGCTGCCAGCCGGGGGTCCCGTTCGAACTGAGCAGTGACAGCAATTTTCGCGGCGGCGCTAGACGTGCTAAAGATGCCAAACACGCGTCGTCGGGCCAGATCGAAAGCCTGCGCCGCGGTGATGCCCCCCGACCACAGGATCTTGACCCCCAACAACTCGCCATAGTCGCGAAGCGCTTCGATCTGATCAGGAGTGAGCACCCCGTCGGGGCTATCGCTCCCCTGCACCAGCCTGCGCGGGTTCACGCGATCAGGGGCGTCGAACAGAACGGTCGTCGACCCAGCTCCCCGGGCTGCCTTCAGCCATCGACGGGCCGCCACTTCGCATTGCATCACGTCGAACACCTCTGTAGCGGTCACCAGAGGCGTATCTACATAGAACGCCGGAATTGCCGTCCACCCGCTCGTCCATCGAGTAATTAGCTCGATCACCTGCCCTTGCTCTTCAAGCGTGAGGGGCAGGAGGCCGTATTTGCCGGCGTCAAACCCGTTGACTCGAGCCGCTTCCAGTCCGGTCCAGATCGTCCGCGCTGCTGAGTTCACGTCTACTTGGTATCGCGGCGTCAAGCGCACACCCCGCGCAGTCGCGAACCTTAGTAACCGGTTGGATGCGGGAATGCTGAGGACATTGAGCAGCCCTTGAGCGCCCCACCGGCGGCGAGCGTAAGGGAGTTGGGCGCCGTCAATCGCGACCTCCGGAACTCCGAGGTCGGCAGCTGCGGCGATAATTGCCTCGGTTTGTTCTAGCTGGGCGTTGGTGGCAATCTCCTCCTTGAAGGAGACAAGAACCGATAGCAGGTGCGTGTTGGCAGGACCGATCTTGCCTTTCTTCCGTGCCTCATCCAATTTCCCGACGAGGGCAGCGAGCGGCGCGTAGTCCGCCCCTGGGTCGAGCTGCAGCCGGACTGTCAGAGGTCGCGGTTGGCGGTCCGGAGTGTCGAGGAATTGATGGAACGCAGCGATGACGGCTTCGGCGGACTTCTCCAGCGCCGGGAACTCAGGCAATTGCCCGGTCAGCCGAACGTTGATGCGTGTGCCGACATTCGTCGTCAGGAGAAGCTGCCCCGCAGCCGCAGCTGAGAGCGCACTGTATTCGGGCGGGCCAATGGGAACCTCGCCAGCGCTGGTCATCCGTTCCCCATCAAGGATGACACCAAGTCGAATGGGGCTCGACGCGCCCGCAGCTGCTTTTGCCGATGAGAGCGCCGCGTTTAGGACGACCGGGCCAGCGCTTCCTTCATCACTGACGGCGAACAGTGGCCCGTACTGATCACTATCGTACTCTGCCAGAAGCGCCTTTGACGTCGACCGTTGAGATTCCCGCATCGCCCATGTCATCGCCCACCTTGCTACCATCTGGTCGGTTGGAGCCACCGTCAGGCTTGAGCCCCGCCAGCCGCGGTCCCATTACACCTAGACACAGACATTGATTCAAATCAAATCTCGGGCGCCGCATTTGCCGCGAGCCCTTTGCAGCAATTCACATTGGCCTAACCATTGGCTCAGTCCAATAGTCATGATCGGATTCTTATTCGCCAAGCTTGATGCGATCGGTAAAAAATCCGAAGGACCTATGTATTTCCTTCAGCGGTTTGATTACACCGAAATCGGAATCAATTTGTACCGGTGACTACCAGGAGCACCCCTACCCAGAGTGAGCGGCATATCCATACTCTGGTCGAGGCCG
Source organism: Pseudolabrys sp. (assembly GCA_035689725.1). Taxonomy (GTDB): domain Bacteria; phylum Pseudomonadota; class Alphaproteobacteria; order Rhizobiales; family Xanthobacteraceae; genus Pseudolabrys. Next base: position 2,508 of record DASSLE010000073.1, on the reverse strand, counting down.
TCTTGCGCAAGTGGGAACAGCCGAAATAAGCTCGATGTTACGAAGCGCCAGCTCATAGCTCTGGTGGTATTGGCCAAAGCGGCACGCCCGCAGGAGCCTGCAGTCAGATAGACGCAGTCGCGTGCGACCCTCTGGGGACCAATAAGTTCGTTTGTCCCGGCTCGGGTGATAAGTTCATTTGCTCTCGCTTGGGTGAAGGCGTTTACAAATGGCGATAATACCAAGCGTGGCCCTCTTTACTTGAAGCGCGGCCACAATGCGTAGCCATGCGTGCGATAGTCACGCAAGCTGGCTCGGGGCATTGCTTTGGGATTACATTTAGCTGAGCGAGCGGCCTTAAATTTCGCGACCTTGCGCGCAGTATCCGCTACGGCTTGATCGATGCGTACAAAATTGGACCGCACAAGACTTCCAACAGTGGTCAGTCGAACGTGCGAGTTGCTTCGCTGGATAGCTGGATTGAGCGTGAGAGCGGCTCGGCCACGTTAGCGGCGGAGTGGTCCAGCCGTGGTAGGATTCTGACCTTCTAATTCATTGGCAAGAAACGGAAGCGTCTAGTCGCCTAGCTCTCGCGATGTCCGCATTACCGCTTTGTTCCTTTATTTTAAGCTTCGCTCTTCCTCGGCGGCAAAATAAGGTAGCTTCATCGGGGCTCAACCGAATCGCCTCGTTGTAATCGGCAATAGCTCGTTCGTTATCGCCTTTTTTTTCATAAGCTAGTCCCCGGTTGCTAAAGGCGAGAGCGTATGTGGGGTCAAGTCGAACGGCCTCGCTGAAATCGGCAATGGCCTGGTCGTAGCGGCCCTTATTCCCGTAAGCTACGCCGCGGCTATTAAACGAGATAGCGTATTTGGGATCGAGTCGAATCGCCTGGTTGTAATCGGCAATGGCTCGGTCGTTGTCTCCTTTTCTCTCGTAAGCTAAGCCCCGGCTGACAAAAGCGAGAGCGTACCTGGGATCGAGTCGAATCGCCTGGTTGTAATCGGCAATGGCTTGGTCATTTTTGCCTTTTTTTCCATAGGCGACGCCTCGGCCGTAAAAGGCGAGAGCGTATTGGGGATTGAGACCGATCGCTACGCTGAAGGTCGAGATAGCCCTTTCAAAGTCGCCGGCATTGGTATCCATGTTGCCTTGGCTCACCAGAGCCGAGTAGCGTGCACGCGCGTCGGCTTCAGTTCTTTTGCGATCCTCCTCCGCTTTGACAGCAGCTAGGCGCTGTCGTTCAGCTTCCTCGACCGCCGCTTGTTGGGCCTTACGTTCTTCCTCCGCCTTAGCAGCAGCAACTCGCTGTTGCTCGGCGTCGTCCGCCTTGCGCTTTGCTTCCGCCTCGGCCGCTGCTCTCGCTTGGCTCTCCTGCTCCACCGCCTTAGGAGCTGTCGACGGTTGCTGCTCGGCCTGCGCCACCTTGCGGTTGGCTTGCGCCTCGGCCGCTCTGCGTTCTTCCTCCCACTTCAGCTCGGCCCGTTGCACACCCTGCTCTACAAAATGTCGAAGGAATGCGTAGCCGCCGACGCCAATTAAGAGCAGCACGACTACTGCCGCCGCGCCGACTGCCGCCCGCCCACGCCACCACGCTGGTCTAGCCGGCTCATCACCGAGCGCCTCGCGTACTCTTTCGAGCAGCGCCTCGGCATCCCGGCCAAAATGAAGTTGGCGCACCTCGAGGGCTTGGCGGCGCGCGAGCGGCTTCAGGGAATTCGGTAGCTCGTCCGCCTTCGGCATGTGTGCCCCGTCGACTAAAACAGGGATGACACGAATGTCGCGAGCAAGCGCCGTCGCGATTTCGATTGTGACGAAGTCCTCCGGATTGTCGAGCCGCCGCCGGCCGCTTTCGTCTTTCGCGGCCAGCCAGTTGGGGCCAATGACGACCAGAATGACATCGCACGCAGCCACTTGGCTGTTCAGATGCGCCACGAAGTCGACCCCCGCCGGAATGTGGTCGACATCCATGAAGAGATTTTTCCGCCCGAATGCCTGGGCCAACCGGTCGTGCAGTCGACCGGCGATGCTGATCGAATCTTCTCGGCGGTAATTGATGAAAATCGTACCGGCCATGGCCCCTATCGGGTCCTCGAAAAGTTGCAAATCTTAACGCAGGACCAGTCAGATCACTATGAGCTAGTTCACAGGGTCCAGTTCGCGGGATTGGCCGCCAATGGGTATGAAGGATGGGTTAAAGCAGGTCAGCTATCGACCCCTGCCGGTCCTGACTAGCAAACCGCGAGTCGGGGCAGATATAATGCACAAACAACGCACAGGCTTATTGCGACTGGAAACGATCCGTTGGAACGCGGTCTTCTGGAGCGCGAGGTACTTGAGCGCGGCCTTCTAGAGGACGTTCGCGCTGATGGTGCGTTGCTGTGCGTTTGGTAGGTGATGGCTTTTCAGAGCTTGTTTTGCTAGGTGCGGTATAGAACTGGTTTGGCTGACAGGACCCGCCCGCTCCGCTGACCGTTGCTCGACATTGCTCAATAGTGACGAAGCCGCAGTTGGTACTTCCGTTTTGAT
>DASSLE010000072.1:0-3006 GCA_035689725.1 Pseudolabrys sp. | reverse complement strand
ATAGCCCACCATGCCGAGCAGCACGACGGCGCCGGCGGGCGCGGCCGGCATCAGGTGGGCGAGCCATGCGCCGAGACCCGCGCCGACGGATAGCGACGGCGCGAACAGACCGCCGGGAATGCCGCTCATTTAGGAGACCATGGTCGCGGCGAATTTCAGCACGACATAGTGTGGTGTCCCATTGATAACCTTACAAATGGCGACGACCTTTCGCAGGATTTCATCAGCGGTGGCGGTCCAGATGAATGGACGCGCTGTGTTGTTGTAGTTGGTGACGAAGGTGTTGATCCGGGCGATCAGCTGGCTGGTACTGGCGAATGAGCCGCGACGGATTTCGCGTTGGCTCAGGATGCCGAACCAACGCTCGACCTGATTGAGCCAAGACGCATAGGTGGGCGTGAAGTGAAGATGGAACCGAGAGTGACGCGCCAGCCACGCACGGGTCTTGGGATGCTTGTGCGGACCATAGTTGTCGACGACGAGATGCACATCGAGCTTAGGCGGAACGTTGGCGTCGATCTGCTTGAGGAAGCCGAGAAACTCCTGGTGTCGGTGGCGTGCCCTGCATTGGGTCATGACCTGTCCGTTGGCGGTGTCGAGAGCGGCGAACAGGGTCGTGGTGCCATGACGCTTGTAGTCATGGGTAAGACCGTCAGCATAGCCAAGGCCCATCGGCAGCACCGGTTGCGTTCGTTCCAGTGCCTGAATTTTGCTCTTCTCATCGACGCAGAGGACCACGGCATTGTCGGGCGGATTGAGGTAGAGCCCGACGACGTCGCGGATCTTCTCGACAAAGAGCGGGTCGGTGGAAAGCTTGAAACTGCGCGTCCGATGAGGCTGCACCCCGAACAGCCGGAAATAGCGTTGCACGCTGCTCTTGGCGATGCCGGTTGCGGCCGCCGCGCCGCGGACGGTCCAGTGCGTCCCGCTCGCCGGTCGGCTCTGCAGAACCGTAGTCAACAGCGCCGCCACCGCCTCGTCACCGTGACTGCGTGGCCGCCCTGGACGCTCCTCCCCATAAAGCCCAACCAGACCCTGAGCGAGAAAGCGGTTGCGCCAAAGACAAACACAAGGAACCGATATGCCGAGCTCGCCAGCGATATCCGTATTCGAGCGGCCAGATGCGGAGGCCAACACAATTTGCGCGCGGCGCACCAACCCATGTGGCGCAGAGCGCGAACGAACGCATTCGATCAGGCTTTGTCGCTCGGTGTCGCTCAACGCGATCTCCCGAATGCGCGGACGGCCCATCTGCTTCCTCCACAGTGATCGCGGGAAGCAGCATCAACCAGTGGGGCTCTCAGTACAAGTTATTTCTGGGACACCATACTAGTCTTACTGTGTCATAAAGTTCCATGCTACATCGCGCGCTGACAGCAAGGGCATCGAGGGAGAGTTTGCGCTAATGTGGTGGCGATCGCCACACTGAGCGTAGCGATGGAGTTGCGGACGTGGCGCTCAGGTCGGATAGGGAGATCCACGGGGTCGGTAATCGTGGGGTAGAGCAGACGTTTTGAAGATTGGTGCGGCTGAGGGGGGAATCGCGCTCCTTTCAGCGATGAGGAATCCGTAGGCAGCGATAGTCAGCGTTGCATGATGATGAAAGCCCCGCCATCCGCGTCCTTCGTAGTGACCGAGCCCGAGTTCCTGCTTCAGTTCCTGATAGTCGCGCTCGATCCGCCAGCGCAGCTTGGCCAGATCGACGAGATCCCGTAGCGGCATATCGGCAGGTAACGTGGACAGCCAGTATTTAGTGGGTTCCGCTTCGCCTTTCGGCCACTCGATCAGGCACCATTCTTCCGGTCTGGGGCGGGTACGATTGTAATCACGATGCGCCGGCCGCACCCGCACCGCCGCAAAACGCGATGTCAGTTTGGCATTGCTGCCTTCCCGCCAGGTGACACGATGCCACTGCTGCTTCGGCAAGCTCAGCGCCAATTCCTTGGCGGATACCGGCTGACGCACCGCATCGCGGCGGATCAACTTTGGCGGGCGGCCATTGCCACTCCAGCGCTTCGGCGGCTTGGGCGCGGTGCCCGGCGCCCAGACGCTGGTCGAGGATTGGATGCCGGCGACATAGTACAAGCCAAGATCGGTGATGCCATCGCGGAGATTGGTATCGACGCCGTAGCCTGCATCCATCAGCACGGCAGCCGGTGACACGCCGCTCCGCAGTGCCGCTTCGATCTGCTCCAAGGCGATCTGTGGTTTGGTCTGAAACCTCACGTCGTCGGGAACCCCAGCCCCGCGGCGTCGGTCCTGATCGTCGGCCCACGCCTGCGGCAGATACAGTCGATACGCAATCGGCAGGCTGGCATGATCGTTGGCGACCGAGAGGCTCACCGCGACCTGGCAATTGTCCTGTTTGCCGAGCTGGCCACAGTACTGCCGCGCGACGCCGACCGAATGCGTGCCCTTCTTGGGGAAGCCGGTGTCGTCGATGATCCAGGCACGGATCGCACCGTGTCGTTCGATGGCGGGCAGCGCTCGCTGGCGCACAACGCTGAGCACCGCCTCGTCTGACCAGTCGGCTTTGGCTACCAGGTGATGCAGCGACTGGTGCGTCGCCTGCACCTGTCCCGGCGCCACGCGCGCGGCCATTGGTTCAACGCTTTTCCGCCGGCCGGGAAGCAACAAACCTGTGCAGTAGGATCGGAAGGGCGCCGCCCGGTCGGCATGTCCGAGCGCTGTCGTTAATGCCTCGACATAGACTGCGAACCGTGATTCGCTGCTGCGTCTGTCGGATTCGAGACCCACACCCCGCCTCCATGAGTGAGAATCTCCATGCGTGACAAACGCGAGTCGAATCGGGCAAGAATTTTATGACACAGTAAGATTAGGAGCTTGTCATGACATATACGGTCGGCGGCTATCTTGCAGCCCGTTTCTCGCAGATCGGCCTGGAACACCACTTCGCGGTAGCGGGCGATTACAATCTCGCGCTGCTGGATCAGCTTCTGACGAATCAGAACCTGAAGCAAATCTATTGTTCCAATGAGCTGAACT
>DASSLE010000071.1:0-3742 GCA_035689725.1 Pseudolabrys sp. | reverse complement strand
GACTTCGGTTCTTGACTCTTAACGGACATGCCAACCGCGCTGCGAATGTCCGCTTTCGCGGGTAAAGCGGACATCGCAATTAGTGAGTCATGTCTGCTTTTGACCCAAAGCGGACATCAAGGCCGCGGCCGTGCAGCAACGTACGCTGATGTAAATTACTTCGCCTGTACCAACGCTTCCGGCCGCTTGATCTCGATGTCGACGAACGCTATCGGGTGCTCCGAGCCCCGGCCTTCCGCCGTGTCTCAGACACCGCGCCGTCGGGCGCCTCGATCTTCATGACCGCGTCGGTGAGCATCACCACGAAATACGGCCAGTTCGTTGCGTGTGCCATCCAGTCGCGGCCGCCCGGCGCGCACATAACCATAACTTTTGTATGTCGTAATTGGAGCAGGAACCATTAGGGAGCCATCGGAGATCAATCCTCCTCGCGCGCCCATGCATGAAACAAAAATCTGTTTGTTTGTAATAACGCTTGCGGAATAAGACGAGTCAATATGATGGCGACCGGCACGGAATAGCCGGCAGGGAGTCGCCGGGGAGTCAAAACACAGCGTCCTAAGCAACGAACTGAGAACGCCCACAGTCGCCATTTCGACCACCGATCAAGGCAGCGGCACTAGCTCCACCGGAAGGGTCTTCATCTTATTTGGTTGCGCGACGTGAAGACCCATTGCACTATGGATTTGGTTCTTCGTCGCGTTAGTCTCGGTGTTGATTGTCTTGCTCAGTGCCAAGCTCAGTGCCATCACAGTGACGACGAAGAAGCCTGCTACAGCTAGGACCAACGCAATACTTAAAATTTCTCGCATGGAGCCCCCATGCAGATTCCGCTCCATTCCGACAAATTGCGCGAGTCGAACCAAAGGTGTGTGAACTAGCTCACACACCTTATGGGAAATTTATTTGTCAGACCTCTCTGCAATCCGCCTAATGCCCCACGAAGATTGAGTATCTTCTTGTTTCGTCCACCCGACTTGACAAAGCCGCGGCTTAAATGGCGCGGCTTTTTTTGAACAGCGCGGGCAGCGTACAGTGAGCGTACCGCATGCTTGTGTCGAAGCGCTGCCGCTGGATCAGGCCGCGGCCATTCTAGGCGAGAAGGACAAGCGCAGGCGGCTGGCCATTTACCGTAACGCTTAAGGCTGCTTGGCGCTTTTGGGCGACAAGCTGCGTCTTATGTGGATATTTGCGATTCACTTTTGAGGATCGTGATGCAAACATATAATTGTCAATTGAGAGATATTAACGAACGGATTGAAGACGCGATTCAAAATCTAAGAGTGCAGCAAACTTTAGTACCTGACACTGACTGTCCGCAAATTCATCGAGTGTTGCTTATGCTATTGTCCAACGGACTGCGTGTATATTGCTGGCTAGTACGTCAGCGGCGCGGACTTCACAACAATTTAGATAAAATTTAAACCAATGCACGACTTCACGATCTCGCCGGTCTCGATGTCATGCCACTCATCCCACAACCCTGCGAATGAAAGGACTGAGCCGTCGGCAGCCGAGATGTAATAGGGCTGTTTGCCGGTCGGCGTCGGCTTCCACTCGTAATAGCCCGAAGCTGGGATCACGCAGCGGCTGCGCCTGAAGGCATCGCGGAACATCGGCTTGTCCATCACTTGCATTGTTTGCTCCGGCGGCATCGCCGCAAGGCAGCGTTTCTATCTCTGCAACGCTGAAGTTCGGCCCATACAGTTCAATAACGCCAACAGTGGCTTACGGCGTTGTGCTGTTTGAGAGTGCAACCGGTGCAAATGCGCTCGTGTCCGGGACGCTCGAGCCGCGCACCATCGCAAACAATGGAGGCGTGTGGTGGTTTCAGCGCTCAGCATAGTTTGTCATGAAGGGGATGCTACGGATTTGCTCACTGAAACAGCCGCTTCAGGGCACTCCACGGATTATCCTCCTTGGATTCGGCGCTCGCTGGGACGGGCTCGCCTGAGCTTGGCTGAGAGCGGTTCGCTTCGCCCGCGTGCCTGGGTCGCCGGCGAGGGATCGGGTGCCGCTCGTGCCGTTCCAGTCCTTTCAGATAGGCGGCGATGGCGGCAGCTGATTCAGGGGTGGCGGGATAATGCTCGAGCAGGAACTTTTCAAGATCCACTCCACCGGGAGATGTGGTCACGCGTTGCGGCGATTCGTGACAAGTCGCGCAATAGGATGCGTAAAGTGTCTTGCCCCGCTCCAGGGTTTCCTGCGCCCCCGCCGAGCCTGCAGCACACAGCGCCAAAGAACCAAATGCCAGCCGGGTGCAACGACTTACCATCGCGAGTCTGTTTAAATTGGTTCCCATGGACAATTTTGGCCTCATCCTACGTAACATCGTTTTCTTTCTTTTTCCGGTGCCATTCTTGCTCAGCTTTGCGGTTGAGCGTGGTGGAGATTGGTCAGCATACGTGGCTTATATCGCTGTAGTCGTGATCGTATTGGCGGCTGTTGCGGTAGGATGGGTCGCGAGCCGAAGAGGCCGCTAAGGCCGGGGGGATGTGAAAAAATCCATATGCTTCGAGTTGCGGAGCGCGGCCCAATCGGACGCATATTTACTTTATGAGCAAACTACCGATTTGGAACATCTTGTGGTTGGCCCACTCTAGGTGACGCTGCCGCCAGCGAGGAATGAGCCGTCCGTGATGCAAGCGGCCGATCCCGATCTTCAGAACCACCGGTCGCAGGCCAGGCCGCCGCGAGATCAATCATATGTGTGCCGCATACCGCGTGAAGGGTTCGGATTGTGCAGCGATGTCCGCTTTTTCGGTCGCTCTTGGGGGTAAAGCGGACATACCCTTTTGCACCGCACAGAGAGGTGATCGCATGGCTGGCAAAGCGTCTATGTCCTTTGATCCTGAAACCGTCGCCCTTTTGAGGGAGATCCTTGAGGATGCTTGGGCCTGCCTTCCGGCAGAGCAGCAAGTCACGATGCAAAAGACCGCGCTGGCCGAACGCATGCTAAAATTCGCAGCGCAGGGCGAACGTAATCGCCAACGCTTGCGTGATGCTGCGTTACACGCCGTTATCTAACGGAGCCATTACCATGGGTGAGGCGGCGGTGGCGATGACATCCCTAGCCACGCTCGCCGATAGTGAAAAACGTGCTGGCGAGCCGCCTGAGTCACGGTAGTTTGAGCGACGATCACTTGCGCATGCACAGGACGGTGGCTGTGGTGCCGGGGACGACGCACTTGGGTCCATCGGTCGGGCCGGTCGCACACACCAACGAAACTATGGCCTCATTGTCCGCGCAGCGAACGGTGTTTTCCGGACCTGTCACCATGCGCAAACCCTCCATGCCCCCCGGCTCCCCCTTCGGGCCCGGCGGCCCGGCGGGTCCTTGCGCACCTTGTGCACCGGCAGGACCGGGTGGGCCTTGTGGCCCCGGCGTGGGTTGGCTGCATCCCGCGACTGCGAGCGCCACGACGATGGCAGAAATGCTCAATAGCTGTTGCATCGGGCAGGCCTCCGGAGCGCGGTTTTACTGTCCTATCCTCTCAGGTTTGAGGCCGCTCTGTCATTCTACTGTTGGCCGCTTTTGGCCCATAGCGGACATCCTTAGCTGCTCCGCATATGTCTGCTTTCGGGGGTAAAGCGGACATCGGATGGCGGGCCACCCGGCTGCTGCTACAAGGCTAGGTGCCAATTATCCATGCGCTCTAAGCGTCATGGCTACACCCATCGCTAAGAACACTAAGACGATGGCCGGGTATATAACGAGCGCAGCATCGAACCGCAGATAGCG
>DASSLE010000070.1:0-6778 GCA_035689725.1 Pseudolabrys sp. | reverse complement strand
GCTGATCGCAAAGCCGATCATCACCGCGCCGATCGTGAGCGCCACGAGCCTCAGGCAACTCAGCGAGATCCTCAAAGCCCCGCAGATCAAGCTCTCACGCGAGGATATTGCGGCACTTAACGCGCCGGGCGCCTGAGTTCCCGCAGCCTACGCGCAGGCGCGAGATCTAAGGGGTGAGAGGTAGTTAAAGTCACACCTTAACTTGAAGAAATGCCCTTAAATAAGCGGGTCTACTCAACATACAGATGAAAACCGTTATTGGTTGATGCAGGTGCCGATATAGGTGTTGCGGTCCCCCGCAGCCTGCCCATAAACGCCGGCCTGATGGGCACAGCGTGCCGCACGATCCTGATAGGTCTCGGCGCCGCCTCGTCCCGAACCCGACACCGTCGGTAGATTTGGCAGTACCCGCCCCGTCTGCGGCACGACGATGGGCGGTGGGACCGCAGCGCTTGGTGGTTGCACGATTGTCGATTTCGGGATGGTGACGCGCTTTACCGTCCCGCGCGGCGACCTGTATTTCGGGGCAAGCCAAGGCTCCGGTTTCTCCGCTTTGTCCCCCTTGTCCGGAACCATGATGTCGGATTGCGCATATGCGGATACCGCCGACAGAGCGACCGTCAGCGTAAGCAGCACGAACAGTGAAGGTTTGCGCATCATCTCTCAAATAGGAACCCCCGAGCCCGGCGGCTACTCCTCCGGTGCCTCCTCGATCGGGTCGTAGCGCTTGGCATCAAAGCCCAAGAGATTCCAGGACTGTTCCATATGCGGCGGCAACGGCGCCGAGGCGTCGATCACACCGCCGCGCGGGTGCGGTACAACGATACGGCGGGCAAGTAAATGCAACCTATCCTGCATGCCGCCGGGCAAGTGCCAGTTTTCTATATTGAAATATTTCGGATCGCCGACGATCGGATGGTCGATATGGGCCATGTGCGCGCGCAATTGATGGGTGCGACCGGTCACGGGTTTGAGCGACAGCCAGGCCAGCCGGTGTGCCGCTGTCTCCACCACCGCGTAATATGTCACCGCGTGCACTGCATCTTTCTCGCCATGCTTAGCGACGCGCATGAACGAATCTTCTTCGACCTCCTGCTTGGCGAGATACGTGGAGATGCGGCCCTGCGCCGGCTTGGGCACGCCAACGACCAACGCCCAATAAATCTTGCGCGCTGAGCGCGTGCGAAAGGTCTTGGCAAGTGCAGCCGCAGCAAACCGGGTCTTCGCCACCAACAGGCAACCGGCTGTATCCTTGTCGAGCCGGTGCACCAGGCGCGGACGCTGGCCATCCGGTGAGCGCAAAGCACCGAGCATGCCATCGATGTGACGCGTCGTCCCGGAGCCGCCCTGCACGGCGAGGCCCATCGGCTTGTTAAGTACCAGCACGTCAGCGTCTTCGTACAGCGTGATCGACTTGAGAAAAGCACGATCTTTCTGCGCAACCGGCGCATCGTCGCGTGGGCAAGGCGCTTCCACTTTCAGTGGCGGGATACGCACCGCCTGCCCGGCTTCCAGCCTTGCCTTCGGCTGCGTGCGCTTGCCATTTACCCTCACCTCGCCTTTACGGATGATGCGCTGGATATGGCTGAACGACAGGCCCGGAAAGCGCGCTTCGAAAAAGCGGTCGACGCGCATGCCGGATTCATCAGTGGGAACGGTGACGGTTTGAACCTTGCTGGCCGCTTGCAACGCCTTCGCACCGCCATTCTGAGGTGGCGGTCGCAGGCCGCCCTCGAAGGATGGACGGGCGCGGCCGACCGGCACACTCGTATTCCGATCTTTGGATGAACGACTGGGGCCGTCGTCCTTCGAGGCTCGCTGCGCTCGCACCTCAGGACGACGGCGAGACCGCTGGGACTTGTCGCGATCACGATGCCGCGGTCCGGCCATCTGCCGGCCGCCGCCGGGCTGGCGGGGACCCGAACGTTCGCGGCTCATGCCCCGCCCCGCTCCTTCCTCAGCTTCGCCCAATACTCCAGCCGTTTCCTGATCTCGCGCTCAAAGCCGCGCTCAGGTGGGTCATAGAACCTTTGGCGTTCCAGCGCGTCAGGAAAATAGTTCTGCCCGGAAAAGGCCTCCTCGGCGGCGTGGTCGTAGGCGTATCCGCGGCCGTAGCCTTCCTCCTGCATCAGCTTGGTCGGCGCATTGAGGATGTGCTTGGGCGGCAGCAGCGAGCCCGCCTCCTTGGCAGTACGCATGGCGGCGCCAAAAGCGGCATAGCCGGCATTCGACTTCGGCGCAGTCGCGCAATAGATGACCGCCTGCGCGATCGCCAGCTCGCCCTCCGGCGAGCCCAGGAAGTCGTAGGCGTCCTTGGCCGCATTGGCGATCACCAGCGCCTGCGGGTCGGCGAGCCCGATATCCTCTATCGCCATGCGCACCACGCGGCGCGCGATATAAAGCGTCGGCTCGCCGGCATCGAGCATACGACAGAGATAATAGAGCGCAGCGTCGGGATCTGATCCACGCACCGACTTGTGCAGCGCGCTGATGAGGTTGTAGTGCCCGTCCTGCGACTTGTCGTAGATCGGCGCACGGCGCTGCACGATTTCCTGCAATTTGGCGCTATCGAAAATTTCGCCCTTGCGCGCGGCGCGCCAAACTTCTTCTGCAAGCGTGAGCGCAGCCCGCCCGTCGCCGTCGGCCATGCGCTTTAGGGCCTCGCGCGCATCAGGATCAAGGGGAAGCCGCCTGTCCTCTATCTTCTCGGCGCGCTTGAGCAACTTCTCGATCGCGTCCTCATCAAGCGATTTAAAAACCAGTACCCGCGCGCGAGAAAGTAATGGAGCATTCAATTCGAAAGATGGGTTTTCGGTGGTAGCGCCGACCAGAATGATGGTGCCGTCCTCCATCACCGGGAGGAAACTGTCCTGCTGGGCCCGATTGAAGCGGTGGATTTCGTCGACGAATAGCAGCGTGCCCTGCCCCATTTCGCGGCGCCGGCGCGCCTCCTCGAACACCTTCTTGAGATCGGCGACGCCGGTGAAGATGGCCGAGATCTGCTCGAAATGCAGATCAGTCGCCCGGGCGAGCAGACGCGCGACTGTCGTCTTGCCGGTGCCAGGCGGACCCCAGAAAACAAGCGACCCCAGCGAGCGCGTTGCCAGCATACGCGTGAGCGCACCATCCGGTCCGAGCAGATGATCCTGGCCAACGACCTCATCGAGCTTCTGTGGCCTGAGCTTGTCGGCGAGTGGACGCGGCGCGTCCTTGGCGAGGCCTGCCGCGGCAAACAGGCTTGGGCCGCTCGCTTTTGCGCGCGGGGTCATCACGATGACTCACGTGCCGCAGACGCGGCGCAGCGCGTAGCGAAGCACTGCGCCCGGGACACGATGCTCTGCAACTCCGCCCTCATCCGCTGAATACCGCGGAAATCTTCTGCCCGTCGCGCAGGATGATAATGCGCCAACTGCGATTGGGTGTGCTGGTCAAGCGCTCAAGATCGCGGGTCTTGTCAATGCGCTCGCCGTTGACTTCCTCAATCACGTCGCCACGCTGGAAGCCGAGATTTCTTGCATAGGAACCGGCGTCGACATCAACGATAGCCACGCCGTGATCAACATTCTGCAGTTGCAATTCGTCGACAAGCGCGGGCGAGAGATTGGCGATCTTGACGCCGGAAAACGGCGAGCGCGATCGGATCACGATTTCGTCACGCGGCGTCTCCGGCGCGCTTTGCAAGGAGACCGTGGCCGTCTGTTCGCGCCCCGCCCGCAGTAGTCCGAGGCGGGCGCTGCCGCCGAGTGACTTCGTGGCGAAGCGATAATCGAAAGCGTTGGGGTCATCGACGTCCTGCCCGTCTACCGAAACAATCAGATCGCCCGCCTTGATCCCCGCGCGCGCCGCCGGGCTGTTTGCCATCACATTGGCGACCAATGCCCCGGCCGGGCGCTTGAGACCAATGCTGTCGGCGATTTCAGCCGTGACCGCTTGCAATTTGGCGCCAAGCCACGGCCGCACCACGGCGCTCCCGCCGGTCTTGGCGGAGGCCACCACCACGCCCACCATGTTGGCAGGAATGGCAAAGCCTACACCTTGCGAGCCACCTGACCGCGAGAAGATGGCCGTATTGATACCGATCAATTTGCCGGTCAAATCGACGAGGGCGCCGCCGGAATTGCCTGGATTGATTGCAGCATCGGTTTGAATGAAGAAACGGTAGTCGGAAATGCCCACTTGCGTACGCGCGAGCGCAGACACGATACCGTGCGTGACTGTCTGCCCGACACCAAACGGATTGCCGATGGCCAGCACGACATCGCCGACTTGCACCGCATCCGAATCGGCGAAGTCCAGAACAGGAAATCGCTCGCGCCCATCCTTGATACGCAGTACCGCAAGATCAGTGCGCGGGTCCTTGAGCACCAGCGTGGCCTCGAATTCACGTTTATCGGCAAGCGAGACCTTCACTTCGTCTGCACCTTCGATGACGTGATTGTTCGTCACGACCAGACCGGCAGCATCGATGATCACGCCCGAGCCAAGGGAGCGTTGAAGCTGATTGCCGCCACCGCCAGGCACGCCGAAGAAGCGGCGGAACACTGGATCGTCCAACAATGGATTGCGATTCTGCACCACCTTGGCGGCATAGACATTGACCACCGCTGGCGCGACGTGCTGTACCACCGGCGCGTAAGACAGCCGTAGCTCCGTTAGCGTCGGCAGCCGTCGCTCTTGTGCGGCGGCGAAACCTACGGAAGCGGCGGCAATCAGGATGGCAGTAAGGGCTTTAAAGCGCATAAATTACGAATCCGGGTGAATGACCGAGATATAGGCTTCTCACGGGCCTAAAAGAAGGCCGCCCAAGCCCCATTCAGCTGTCATGGCCGAGTTTGACCCGGCCATTCGCTTAACCAGGCACGGCGATGCCCTCCTAAGCAGGATCAGCGGATCACCCCGCCTCGCAGCGGGCCGATGAACAATCACTCCAGCGCCGGCACGGTTCGCAGATAGGCCACGATGGCGTCGAGATCATCTAGCGTCAGTGTTGCATAATATTGATAGCCCATCGGGGGCTTCAGCTTGCTGCCATCCTTGCTGATACCGGCAGTGATCGCGCGCTTGATCTCGTCATCTGTCCAGGCACCGATACCTTTTGTCTTGCTCGACGTGATGTTGCGCGCAACGGAGACGCCCCATGGGCCCGGGAATTCAAAACCACCGGCGCCAAGGCGGGAGTCCCACTGGCGCACGCCTTTCTCCAGAGGCGTATGACACTCCATGCAATGCGCGATGGTGACGAGATAGAAGCCCTTCTTGGGCTTGTTGCTCATCATTTCTTCGGTGAACGGCTTCTCCCCGCCCGGGATCACGTGCTCGACCTGCGGCACCTTGTAGACGGGATCCCCAACCTTGTTGCTGACTGGCTTGAGCGTGCGCAAATAGGCGACGACGGCATCGAGATCGCGATCAGTCATAATGTGATAAAAGCCAGTCGGCATGATCATCGCCACATGCACGCCATTTGGACGAATGCCAGTGCGCATGACTGTTTTGATCTGCGCATCGGTCCAGGTGCCGATGCCGGTGTCTTTGTCCGGCGTGATATTCGGCGCGGTCACCTTGAAGGGCGGCTCATCCCATGACAAGCCACCCGAGTAATCCTTGCCGGCAACCGCCGCTGGCGGGCCTTTCGGCGAGTGGCAGTTTGCGCAAGTCAGGACGCCATTGGCGAGATAGTCGCCGCGCTTGACCAGGTCAGATTGCTGCGCACTGGCCATGCTCACGAGGGCAGCTCCCAACACTGCCGTCGCCGTACGAATTGCCATGACGTTTCCCCACTGAGACGAACTATGTCGCCGTCGCGTGCAATCATAGCCGGCAGGTGCAATCCGGTAAATAAAAAGGGCGGCAGAGAGTGCCACCCTTTTTCGAAGCACAATTTTGGAAGTTCAGGCCGCTGCAGTCGCCCCTTCCTGGACCTTCTTCTCCTGGGCTGGCCCGGAGTCCTTACCCTTAGCCTCGACGTCGCGGTCAACGAATTCGATCACTGCCTTCGCCGCGTTGTCGCCGTAGCGGAAGCCGGCCTTCATGATGCGCGTATAACCGCCGTTGCGCTCCTTGTAGCGCGGGCCGATGACATCAAAGAGTTTTTTGACCTGCGCGACGTCGTGGACTTCCGCGATTGCCTGGCGGCGGGCATGCAGCCCGCTTTTTTTTGCAAGCGTCACCAGCTTCTCGACAATCGGACGCAACTCTTTCGCCTTTGGCAGCGTGGTGATGATCTGCTCGTGCTTAATCAGCGATGCGGCCATGTTGGCGAACATGGCCTTGCGATGCTCCGCCGTGCGGTTGAGCTTGCGGTGAACCTTGCCGTGACGCATCGCCTAACTCCTGTTTCCCCTTCATGCCCCGAGCGCGTTGCGTTGCACCGCATCCGGGATGATGCCCTAAGGCGTCAGTAGTGATCCTCGAAACGCTTCGCGAGTTCTTCGATATTCTCCGGCGGCCAGCCGGGCACTTCCATGCCGAGATGCAGACCCATCTGTGCCAGCACTTCCTTGATCTCGTTGAGCGATTTGCGCCCGAAATTCGGAGTGCGCAGCATTTCCGCTTCGCTCTTCTGGACGAGGTCGCCAATATAAACGATGTTGTCGTTCTTCAGGCAGTTGGCCGAGCGCACCGACAATTCGAGTTCGTCCACCTTCTTGAGGAAGGCCGGATTGAAGGCCAGGTCCGGGATTGTCTCGGCGGCAGCCTCCTTGCGGGGCTCCTCGAAGTTCACGAAAACGTTCAGTTGATCCTGAAGAATACGTGCGGCGTAAGCGAGCGAATCCTC
>DASSLE010000069.1:0-4529 GCA_035689725.1 Pseudolabrys sp. | reverse complement strand
CATCCGGTGGCGTTCGAGCCGGGTCTTTCCTTTGAACGCTTCCGACACGATATAGATGCGGTAGTGAGTTTGCCCGCCCGGCCGGTGCCCGGCATGGCCTTCATGCTGGTGGGATTCATCCAGCACTTTGAGGCTTTGCGGTGCGAAAGCCTCGGTCAACTTCTTTGTGAGGAAATCGGCGGTCCGCATGCTGCCCGCTTAGGAGAGGGCGGCCTGCCGGTCAATGGCCTGAATTTGGCCTGCAATACAAACAAGTCTTGAAGGCGTCACCGGTAAAAGCGCATAATGTTTGGTCATGAAATTCGACTCACCCATTTTTGACCGCATCCGCGTCAAGCCGGAGAAGGATCGCCGTCCGAAAACAGGCGGCCCAGGCTGCGAGTGGCATGGCTGCAAGGAGAAGGCGACCCACCGTGCGCCAAAGGGCCGCGGGCGCGAGAAAGATTATTGGCGTTTCTGCCTCAACCACGTGCGCGAATACAATCAGTCATACAATTTCTTCGCTGGCATGAGCGATGCTGCTGTGATGGCCTATCAGAAGGACGCGCTCACCGGGCATCGTCCGACCTGGAAGATGGGAACAGGCAAGGGCACAGTGCGGCCGGATATGCGCGCTTTCGGCAGTCATGCCGATCCGTTCGGGTTGTTCGGCGAAGGGGTGCGGGCGGAACAGCAGGCGCGCGCAGAAACCCGCCCGATCCGCAACGCCGAGCGCAAGGCGCTCGACACGCTCGGCCTGGATGTCGGTGCGACCTCGCAACAAGTGAAGACGCGTTTCAAGGAGCTCGTAAAACGGCACCATCCGGACGCCAATGGCGGCGATCGTTCTACCGAGGACCGACTGGTGGCGATCATCCAATCCTACAATTACTTGAAATCGGTAGGGTTCGGCTGACCAGCTGGTTATGTGCCCGAACAACCCAGCCCCGCCTTCCGCACAGGGCTGACCGCACCTATCTTATTGAAATAATTGATGGTGCTATTCGGCAGCGGCGGGTTTTTCGCCGCCGTGGCCTCTGCTAAGTTGCCGCCGCCATCAGCCGGACCGTATGAGTCGGACCAAATCAGGGGCTTCGGCATTCCGAAGTCACGGAGGATCAATGACCACCGCAGTGCAAGAAGTTGCCGGTCTGCCAGACATGAAGGTGTCAGTCAGGCAGGTTTTCGGAATCGACAGTGACATGGAAGTGCCGGCCTATTCCAAGGCCGACGAGCATGTGCCCGACATCGACTCTGACTATCGTTTTGACCGCCCCACGACGCTCGCCATCCTCGCTGGCTTTGCCAAGAACCGCCGCGTGATAGTCACTGGCTACCATGGCACCGGTAAATCCACCCATATCGAGCAGGTCGCGGCGCGGCTGAACTGGCCCTGCGTGCGCGTCAATCTCGACAGTCACATCAGCCGTATCGACCTGATCGGCAAGGATGCCATCGTCATCAAGGAAGGCCAGCAGGTCACCGAATTCCGCCAAGGCATTCTTCCTTGGGCGCTTCAAAACAACGTCGCTCTCTGTTTCGACGAATACGATGCCGGGCGTCCGGACGTGATGTTCGTCATCCAGCGCGTGCTCGAGGCCTCCGGACGACTGACATTGCTCGACCAGAGTAAGGTGATAAAGCCTCACCCTGCGTTCCGTTTGTTTGCCACGGCTAACACAGTCGGCCTCGGCGATACGTCCGGCCTCTATCACGGCACACAGCAGATTAACCAGGGCCAGATGGACCGCTGGTCGATTGTTACCACGCTGAATTATTTGCCACACGACAACGAAGTCGAGATCGTGCTGGCCAAGGCCAAGCACTACCGTAACGAGCAAGGCCGCGACATCGTCAACAAGATGGTGCGTGTCGCCGATCTCACGCGCAACGCATTCATGAACGGCGACATCTCGACTGTGATGAGCCCGCGCACGGTGATTACCTGGGCGGAGAATTCCGAAATCTTCAACGATATCGGTTTTGCCTTTCGTCTTACCTTCCTGAACAAGTGCGATGAGCTGGAAAGGCCGATTGTCGCTGAGTTCTACCAGCGCTGCTTCGGTGTCGAACTGCCGGAATCCTCGGTGAACGTGGCATTGTCCTGATTATTGCTTCTCCCAAGAGTGGAGAGGGAGACGCCTCATGGCCTCCAATATCAAAGCCAAGCCGTCGTCGAAGGACTCGCCGACTGAGCCATTCAAGCGGGCGGTGACCGGCTGTCTGCGTGCGTTAGCACGTAAGCCGGAGCTGGACGTTGCGTTCGCCGCCGAGCGGCCCGGGCTGATGGGAGGAAAGGTCCGTCTGCCGGAGCCGCCGCGTAAGCTTGGCAAGGCTGAGGCTGCCATCGTTCGCGGGCATGCCGACTCAATCGCCTTGCGGCTCGCCTGTCACGATGCGGCCATGCATCGTCGTCTGCAACCGGTCGGCCAGCAGGCTCGAGCCGTATTCGAGGCGGTGGAGCAGGCGCGCGTGGAGGCGATTGGGGCACGACGCATGGACGGCGTCGCGCAAAACCTCACTGCGATGCTCGACGAGCGCTTTCATCGCGGAAAATTCGATCAGATCACAGAGCGCGCCGATGCGCCGATCGAAGACGCGCTGGCGCTCATGGTGCGCGAGCGTCTGACGGGCATGGCGCCGCCGCCGGCCGCCAAAAAGCTGGTTGATCTGTGGCGCCCGCTGCTCGAGGACCGCGCCGGTCGCGACCTCGACCGGCTAGAAAATCTGGTCGAGGACCAGCGCCAGTTCGGCGATGTCGTCCACGACCTGCTCGACTCGCTCGAAATGGGCGAGGATCGGAGTCACGATTCCGAGGAGGAAGAAGACGACGGCGAAGAGGATCGCCGCAAACAAGAGTCCGGTGAAGACGGCGATGCCGCTGAGTCCGATGAGATGCAGCGGATGAGCACGGAGGACACTCAGGTGTCCGCCGAGGACATGCCCGATGCCGCCGCCGAAGCGGTGGAAGCGTCGACAGCTGATATGGCCGACGATACCGACATGGGCGATGCCGAAAGGCCCGGCGAGCCGCAGCGGCCACGCCACTTCGGGGCCAACGAACCGCGCGGGCCGGACTATCGGGCCTTCACTTTGAAGTTCGACGAAACCGTCGCCGCCGAAGATCTATGCGAGGCAGAAGAGCTGGATCGTCTGAGAGGTTATCTCGACAAGCAGCTGTCGCATTTGCAGGGCGTGGTGGCGCGGCTTGCCAACCGGCTCCAGCGGCGCTTGATGGCCCAGCAAAATCGCTCATGGGAATTCGATTTGGAGGAAGGCCAACTCGATCCGGCGCGTCTCTCGCGCATCATTGTTGATCCGTTGCACCCGCTTTCGTTCAAAGCCGAGAAGGACACTGAGTTCCGCGACACGGTCGTCACGCTGCTACTTGACAATTCTGGCTCGATGCGCGGCCGCCCAATTACGGTCGCCGCCACTTGCGCCGATATCCTCGCACGCACGCTTGAGCGCTGCGGTGTCAAAGTGGAAATTCTCGGTTTCACCACGCGTGCATGGAAGGGCGGACAGTCGCGCGAGCACTGGCTCACGGCAGGCAAGCCCGCAAACCCCGGTCGGCTCAATGACCTGCGCCATATTATTTACAAATCGGCCGATGCGCCTTGGCGGCGCGCGCGCAAGAATCTTGGTTTGATGATGCGCGAGGGTCTGCTGAAAGAGAACATTGACGGCGAGGCGCTCGATTGGGCACACAAGCGCCTGTTGGCGCGCACCGAACAACGCAAGATATTGATGATGATTTCTGACGGCGCGCCGGTCGACGACTCTACGCTTTCTGTCAATCCCGGTAATTATCTTGAGCGTCATCTGCGCTGGGTGATCGAGGCGATCGAGACCCGATCTCCT
This sequence comes from Pseudolabrys sp., assembly GCA_035689725.1. Taxonomy (GTDB): domain Bacteria; phylum Pseudomonadota; class Alphaproteobacteria; order Rhizobiales; family Xanthobacteraceae; genus Pseudolabrys. Next base: position 686 of record DASSLE010000069.1, on the reverse strand, counting down.
GTAGAGTTGATCGCCATCGGTATTGGTCACGACGTGACGCGCTACTATCGCCGCGCCGTGACAATTGTCGACGCTGAAGAACTTGGCGGCGCGATGACCGAGAAACTCGCCGAATTGTTCGAGGAACACGCCGCCGCTGATCGGCCGAGCCCGCGCGTCCGGAGGCGCGTCGCTTGAGACGCCGCTGTTCGATTGTTACCGGCATTTTCTTCGTAACGTTGGCCGTTGTCGTCGGGTCCTTCACTTTCGCCGATGCGAAGCGCTATCCCAATATGCCGACGCGTATCGATATCGAAGCGACGCCGATTGTTTCATTCGACAATCGCGATCCCTCGCAGACGCGCTTCGGCGATTTGGAGTTTCGGGGCGGGCTCGCACTCACGTCGAAAAATCCAGCTTTTGGTGGTATCTCCGCCATCCATGTCGAAGAGGCTGGCGGCCGTTTCATCGCGATTACCGACCGCGGTTTCGGCCGCATAGTCTATCGCGATGGAAAGCCGGCAGGCATCACCGAGGCTGAAATCGCGCCAATCCTTGGGCCCGATGGCAAGCCGCTGGCCGCGCGCGGCTGGTACGATGTCGAGGCGCTCACCGAACGCGACGGCATGCTTTACATTGGCATTGAGCGGGTAGAGCAGATCGTACGCTTTGACTACCAGCGCGACGGGCTGCGTGCGCGTGGACAG
>DASSLE010000068.1:0-6052 GCA_035689725.1 Pseudolabrys sp. | reverse complement strand
GCTGTCATCGGTCTTCATCCCGTCCGCCTTCATCACCGGCATATCCGGGCAGTTCTACCGGCAATTCGCGCTCACGATCGCGGGCGCCACCATCATTTCGTTGATCGTATCGTTGACACTGTCGCCGGCGTTGTGCGCGCTACTGCTCAAGCCGCATCGCGAGATCGAGGACGGACATTGGTGGAGCAAACCGATGCACGGTTTCTTCAGCGTGTTCAACCGTTATTTCGATATGCTGACGCGCGGCTATGGTAGACTCTCGGCTAAGCTCGTGCGTGTCGCGGTTCTGATGCTGATCGCCTATGCCGGCGTTATTGCATTTGGCCTGAACGAATTCCGCAAGACGCCGGTCGGCTTCATTCCGCAGCTCGACCGCGGTTATCTCATTATTATTACGCAGCTACCGCCGGCAGCTTCGCTCGCGCGTACGGACGAGGTCAATCGGAAGGCGGTCGAAATTGCGCTGTCGGTGCCCGGGATCGCGCACGCCGTGAACATTGTCGGCTTTTCCGGCGCCACCTTCACCAACGCGCCCAATTCCGGCGCAATTTTCGTGACGCTGGATCCGTTCGAGAGACGGGCGAAAGATCCGCGGCAGTCGGCCGCGGCGATTCAGGGACAATTGTTCCAGCGGCTGTCGGCGATTCATGATGGCCTGATCTTCGTGGCCGCGCCGCCGCCTGTTGCCGGCATCGGTAATGCCGGCGGTTTCCGCATGATGATCGAGGATCGCGCCGGCCGCGGCTCGCAGGCGTTGCAGGGCGTGGTCTACGCAATGATGGGTAGGGCCGCGCAAACGCCCGGTCTGCAGCAGGTTTTCTCACTGTTCGAAAACACGACGCCGCAGCTATATCTCGACATCGACCGCACCAAGGCGCAGCTGCTCGGGATCAACGTGCCGGACGTCTTCGCGGCGCTACAGATTTATCTCGGGTCATCCTATGTCAACGACTTCAACCTGTTTGGCCGCACGTACCGCGTGGTGGCGCAGGCGCGCGGCGAGAACCGCAGCGATCCAAGCGATGTCTTAAAGATCCGTGTGCGCAACAGCAACGGCGAGGCGGTGCCGCTAGGCGCTTTCACCACCGTACGAACGATAACCGGGCCTTATCGCGTGCCGCGGTATAACCTTTATCCAGCTGGCGAACTGGATGGTGCGGCAGCACCGGGCTACAGCCAGGGACAGGCGATCAAGATCATGGAGCAACTCGCGGCGCAGACGCTGCCGCAAGGCTTCTCTTATGAATGGACGACGCTCGCCTTCCAGCAAATCCGCGCGGGCAGCACGGCAACTTTCGCCTTCGTGCTCGCAGTGGTGTTTGTGTTCCTCGTTTTGGCGGCGCAATTTGAAAGCCTGACGCTGCCAATGGCGGTCATCATGATTGTGCCCATGTGCCTGATTGCGTCTATTGTTGGCGTCGTGCTGCGCGGGCAAGACAACAACATTCTCACGCAGGTGGGGTTTGTGGTGCTCATTGGCCTTGCCGCTAAAAACGCCATTCTGATCGTCGAGTTCGCCAAGCAGCTCGAAGACGGCGGCCGTAACCGTTTCGACGCTGCCGTCGAGGCGGCGCACTTGCGCTTGCGGCCGATCCTGATGACGTCCTTCGCCTTTATTCTTGGCGTTACGCCGCTGGTCTGGGCCGTAGGCGCGGGCGCGGAGCTTCGGCAGACGCTTGGCACTGCGGTCTTCTCCGGCATGATCGGGGTTACCGCCTTCGGACTGATCTTTACGCCGGTCTTTTACGTGGTGTCGCGCTGGGTCGCGCTGCACCTTTCGGCCCGCCGCAAGCAGCAGCGGCCCGCCGGATAGCCCGATCTGTGACATACGGCGACCGCAAATGACGATGAAATTCGGCTTTGGCCAACCGCTGAGGCGCAAGGAGGACGATCCTCTTTTGCGCGGGGCAGGGCGCTACGTCGCCGATGTTTCACCGGCGAATCCTCTGCACGCGGTCGTGATTCGCTCGCCGCACGCGCATGCCTTTTTCAATATTGGCGATCTTGCGCGCGTACGCGCAATGCCGGGCGTGCGCCTCGTGCTGACCGCGGAAGATATTTCTGCGCTAGGGCCTTTGCCGACACCCGGCGTTTTGCCGGACGTGGATATCAAGGTGCCGAACTATCCGATCCTCGCCAAGGACGTCGTGCGGCACGTGGGCGATGCTGTTGCCTTTGTGGTCGCCGACAGTATCAATGCGGCCAAAGATGCCGCGGAGGCGGTCGAAATCGACTGGCAGCCGTTGGCTCACATCATCGGAGCCGTGGCTGCGCTCAAAAGCGGCGCCCCAAAAGTGTGGGCTGAGCGGCCTGACAATCTCGCTTTCGAAACTACGGTCGGCGACGCGCGTGCCACCAAAGAGGCTTTTGCCAAGGCCGCGCGTATTGTCGAACTGACCATCGTCAATCAGCGACTGGTAACGAATTATCTCGACACACGCGGCGTGGTCGCGGAATTCGACGGCGAGCGCTATACGCTCACGTTGAGCAGCCAGGGCAGCCACATCATCCGCGACATCATCGGCGGTGCGGTGATGAAATTGCCGCCCGAAAAGATGCGTGTGGTGACGCCTGATGTTGGCGGCGGCTTTGGCACCAAGCTGTTTCCCTATCGTGAATATGCGCTGGCTGCCGTTGCGGCTGAACGGCTGCGCCGACCCATCAAATGGATATGCGAGCGCACCGAGCATTTTCTCGGCGATAGTCATGGACGCGACAATATTTCCACGGCACGACTGGCAGTCGACGAGAAGGGACGTTTCATCGCGCTCGAACTCGACATCATCGCTGACATGGGCGCCTATCTGTCGTGCTATGCACCCTACATCCCATGGCTCGGCGTCGGCATGGCGACCGGGCCATACGATATCCCTATTGCGCACATACGATTGCGCGCGGCTTACACCAACACTGTTCCAGTCGACGCCTATCGCGGTGCCGGACGACCGGAGGCGTCCTATCTGATCGAACGCGTTGTTGATGCGGCAGCGCACGATCTCGGAATCGCGGCCGATGCGATACGGCGCAGAAATCTCATCAAGCTGAAAGCGTTGCCGTATAAGACTCCGACCGGGAAAGTTTACGATTCCGGCGACTTCGTAGGGACCCTCGCGCGTGCGCAGGAGCTTGCGGACTGGGACGGTTTCAACAAGCGAGCATCGCAATCCAAACGCGCCGGCCGGCTGCGTGGCATCGGCATCGCCACATATATCGAGGCTTGCGGCAACAACGGCCCGGAGACCGCGGCACTTGCACTCGATCGCGACGGCGGCGTGACCTTACTGATCGGCTCGCAGTCAACCGGCCAGGGCCATGCCACGTCCTACGCCCAACTTATTGCCGAGCGACTCGACCTGCCGCCTGAGCGTGTGCGCGTCATCCAGGGCGACACTGACCGAATCAAGAGCGGTGCCGGCACTGGTGGGTCGAGTTCTATTCCCGTCGGCGGAGTTTCTGTCGACCGCGCAACGAAGAAGCTCGCCGAACAAATCAAGGAGATTGCCGCCGACGCTTTGGAAGCCGCGGCAAGCGATCTGGAGATCGTAGATGGAACTGTTCGTGTTGCCGGCACCGATCGCGTCATCTCGTTCGCTGATCTCGCCGCGCATCCTGGCGCCACCTCTGACAAGTTGTCTGCGGCGGAAGAGTTCAGCGTAGAGCCGCCAACATACCCAAACGGCACGCACATCGCCGAGGTCGAAATCGATCTGGACACGGGGCTGACGAGCATCGTGCGTTACATCGTTGTCGATGACTTCGGGGCCACGCTTAATCCGCTGCTGCTTGCCGGCCAGGTCCATGGCGGCGCGGTGCAGGGCATCGGCCAAGCGTTGATGGAAGACACAATCTACGATTCTGCAAGCGGCCAGTTGCTCAGCGCGAGTTTAATGGATTACGCGATGCCGCGTGCCGAACATGCGCCTGACTTCGTATTCGAGACACGAAATATTCCGTGCAAGACCAATCCGCTCGGCGTCAAAGGTGCGGGTGAAGCGGGAGCCATCGGCTCTTGCCCTGCGATCATCAATGCGGTCGTAGACGCGCTCTGGCGCGCCTATCGAATCCGCCATATCGATATGCCGGCGACACCGCAGCGTGTTTGGGATGCCATCCGCACGGCGCGACAATCGGCTGTGGCCTAGGAATTAGGACGATCACGAAGACGTGATCGGCGGCCCCGGTGACGGCTAATATTGCGGAATAATGCTTATAGACCAAGTGTTTGTCAGAACGGCAAATGCCGGACAAAAGAGAGAAAATACCGATGAGACGAATGGCCGGAGCGGCTCTCGCCGCAGTCGTTGTTGTGCTTGGGTCTGACGCGGTGATCGCGCAGTCTGATCCGATCGCGACGCGCATGGCGCTGATGAAAGCGAACGACGATAATGCGCGCGTCGTCGTGCAGATAATGCGAGGCCAGGCTCCGTTCGACGCCGCCAAGGTCGACGCCGCTTTCGCGCAATGGGCCGACTCTGCGCAAAAGTTGCCAGGCCTGTTTCCGGACAATTCGAAGACCGGCCAAAAGACACGCGCCTCCTCGAAGATCTGGGTGACAAAAGTCGACTTCGACGCCAAGGCGGCGGAATTCGGAAAGGCGGTCGCTGAAAACCGCGACAAGGCCAAAACGTCACTGGACGGATTGCGTGCCGCTATCCCGGTGGTCGGAAATGCCTGTGACAGTTGCCACAAGGACTATCGGCTTTCAAAGCAATAGCGCTAAGCTTTAGGTAAACCTTAGCTATCACTGCGAGTTTAGAATCTGGTTGTCTACGGAACCTGCCAGATGCTCCGTAAACTTGTCGTCATCGCCATTGTCGCGGTTGTGCTTGGCCCGCCCGCGTTCTGGTATCTCACTATTCCGACAATAATTCCGGCGAGTGCGCTCACGCCACATATGCCGGATCTCGCCAATGGCCGAACGATGTTCCTGATCGGCGGCTGCTCGTCCTGCCATGCAGTCCCAAAACAGAAGGACGACACCCGGCTCGGTGGGGGTCTGGCGCTCAGCTCCCCGTTCGGCGTGTTCTACGTCCCCAACATTTCTTCGGATGCCAAGGACGGTATTGGCGGTTGGAGCGAAGCGCAGTTCGTCACTGCCATGGTGAAAGGCACATCGCTTGCGGGCGAGCATCTATATCCGGCGCTGCCATACACTTCGTATCAACGAATGCGCCGCGATGATTTGCGCGACCTGTTCGCCTATCTGAAAACCTTGCCGGCGATTTCGGGCAGGGTGCGCGATCATGACCTGCCATTTCCATTCAATATTCGACGAACCCTTGGAATATGGAAGTTGCTGTTTCTCGATGGTAAGACATTTACGCCCGATCCCGCGCAATCGGCGCAATGGAATCGCGGCGCTTATCTCGTGAACGGCCCCGGCCACTGTGCCGAATGCCACTCGCCGCGCAATTTGCTCGGAGCCATCGTTGCCAGCAGACGATTTACCGGTGGTCAGAGCCCGACCAGACAGGGTGGCGTGCCCGACATCACGCAAGGCAAGCTGCGCGATTGGGAAGTTCAGGATTTCGTTGAGACGCTGGAGACCGGCATGACGCCAGATTCCGACCGCGTCGGCGGACCTATGGTGGAGGTGGTCGCCAATACGAAGCGGTTGAGCGCCGCCGATCGCGAAGCCATGGCGGTCTACCTCAAGTCGCTGCCCGCGCCGAAATAGCTGCGCGCAAGGGTTTACTTGGCGATGTCACTGAAGTCGGGCTTGCCCGACTTTTTCATTTTGAGCATCACAAATCAGGTGCATCCGGCTTTCGCATTAATGAGGTCGGGTACATTCGACTTGCGATGACTTTACCGGCCATCGTCGGTATGTATGGGCGAATCACCAGATTCGCCCATGTATCCGTTCAAAGCCATTGGCCTCAAACTGATCTCAGCGCTGCTGTTTGCTGCGATGTCGGCGCTGGTGCGCCAATTGGGTGATGTCGCGCCAATCGGGCAGATGGTTTTTTTCCGCAGCGCGTTCGCAATTCTGCCGGTGGTGGTGATTTATGCTTTTCGCGGCGAGCTCGCCTCTGCGGTGCGCACCGGCCGG
>DASSLE010000067.1:0-9492 GCA_035689725.1 Pseudolabrys sp. | reverse complement strand
TCCCGCCGCAAAGGCGATGATGCGCCCGGTCACCGCTGCCGCCGTCAAGGCCATGCTCGACGACGGCGCAGAGTTGGCGCTGATCGATGTGCGCGAAGAGCTCACCTTCTCGCAAAATCATCTGCTGTGGGCACGCTCGGTCCCGTTGAGCCGGCTCGAATTGCGTTTCGCGCAGCTCGTCCCTCGGCTCACCACCCGCATTGTTCTGTGTGACGATAAAGATGGCTTGGTCGAACATGCAGCGAATATTCTCGCCAGCGCCGGGTACACGGACATCTCCTATCTGGACGGCGGCGTTGCTGCCTGGACCGAGGCCGGTTTTGTGCTGTTTTCGGGCGTGCACGTGCCGAGCAAGGCGTTCGGCGAATTCGTCGAGCACGATAGCGGTACGCCGAGCGTGAGCGCGAGCGAGCTCGATGCCCTTATGCGCAACGGCACCGACCTCAAGGTGCTCGACAGCCGCCCCTTCGACGAATATTCGCGCATTTCAATTCCGACCGGCGTCAATGTGCCGGGCGCCGAGCTGGTGTTACGCGTGCGCGACATCGTGCCCTCACCCTCGACCACCATCGTCGTCAACTGCGCCGGCCGCACCCGAAGCATCATCGGCGCGCAATCGCTCATCAATGCTGGTGTGCCGAACAAAGTAGTGGCGCTGCGCAACGGCACCATGGGCTGGCATCTGGCAGGCCTTACCTGCGACAGCGGCAAGGCCACGCGCGCGCCGGCGGTATCAACCGCCGGGCTGAGTTGGGCGAAATCGGCGGCGGACAAGGTTGCGCGCAACTTTGGCATCAAGCGCATCGACCGCGCCACCCTCGAGAAATTCCGGGCCGACGCCGCGCGTACCACTTATGTTTTTGATGTTCGCGATCCGGGCGAATACACGGCCGGACATTTTCCGGGAGCAATTTCCGCGCCCGGTGGCCAGCTGGTGCAGGCCACCGATACCTACGCTGCCACGCTTGGCGCCCGCATCGTGCTGAGCGACGACAAGGAAGTGCGCGCGCTGATGACCGCTTCGTGGCTTAGTCAAATGGGCTGGAAAGACGTGTTCGTGCTGGCGGAAACAGGCAATGAAACCCGTGGGCCTGGAAGAGTCGTCCTCGGCATGCCGGTTGCGAACCGCGCGGTCGAACCCTCCGCCGTGCTCGAGAGCGACGACGTGAGCGTGATCGATCTGTCGCGTAGCCCGGAATACCGGCGTGGTCATATTCCCGGCGCTTGGTTCGCTATCCGCTCGCGGCTCGATCGCGCCATGCGAAAGATCGCACCCAAAGGCGACGTGACCCTAACCAGCGAGGACGGCGCGCTGGCGAGCCTCGCGGTAGCAGAGGCTCAGGCTTTAACAAATCGTCCGGTCCATTGGCTTAAGGGTGGCAATGCCGCCTGGACCGCTGCCGGATTCCCACTCTCCACCAGTCCCAAAATGGCCGACGAGCCGGTCGATGTCTGGCTCAAACCTTATGAGCGGCCGAACGATGCAGAAGCGGCAATGAACGCTTATCTCTCATGGGAAGTGGACCTGCTGGAGCGCATCAAACAGGACGGCACTACCCACTTCTTGCACGCCCGTTAGCCGTGCGCGGCGCGCGAGGCTTCCTCGAATTTCGAACCGAATTCCTCGAGTTCATTGGGATTGAGGTCACTCACCGCCAGCAAAGTCAAACCCTGGTCGGTCCAGCGACGTATGTTGAACCCTTGTACGGTCTCAACCTTGGGCCCCGGTAATGCAGGTCCTATGCCCTGCGCCACAAAAAGATTGATCACGTGCACGCGGCGGCGATAGACAATCGCTGCCACCGGTTTGCCGTCGATAAAATCAAGCCGCCCGCCGATCAAGGTAAAGCCTTGCGCGGTAAGGTCGATCACTGGCGGTGCCAGATCGATGCGCCCGTTGAACCATGGCTTCACGGTGTGCTGATCGGTCGACAACACGTCAGTCAAATGCTCGGCCTGCAACGAGCGCAAATGTGCCGAAATCGCTTCGCCGAGGATGCGCTTGTCGCGGTCTTCGCCCACAATCACCAGCGTCACGCTCGCCGCTGCAGCCGCTGAAACGAGGCCGCCAAGAGCAAAACCTTTAAGCAGCGTGCGCCGGCTGGTGACGGCAGGTGACGGCACCGCGCGGTCGATGTTTCGTCGCAACGACGCAGGCGCCGTATGGCGCAAATTGCCGCCCTGCAGGGCTTGGCGTAGGTCGCGATAGGCGGCGAGCTGCGCGGCGCACCGTGCACACTGTGCCGCGTGCGTCTCGACGTCGCGCGCATGACCGGCATCGAGCTCGTCGTCGATCAGCGCATGCAACATGACTTCGGCTTCGTCGCAGGTCATGAACCCTTCTCCTCCGCCAGCCACGCCGTGCGTAGCAAAGCGCGTGCGCGCGCAAGACGCGACATCACTGTGCCGACCGGCACGCCGGCGATATCGGCGATCTCGCGATAGCTTAGATCGTTTACCTCGCGCAGCACGATCGCCTCACGGAACATGTCGGGCAATTGCGTGATCAGCCGCTGCATGGTTTCGCCATCGAGCCGATGCAGGGTTTCCGTCTCCGGCGATTGCTGCGCTTCACTCCAGAGCCCAACTGCGCTGTGTTCCGCTTCGTTAAGATTGTCCGCGACCATCGCCGCAAGCGCTCCACGGCGGGCATATTCGACGCGGCAGACATTGCGCAGAATCGCGAGCAACCAAGGCTTGACCGGACCGCCACGGAACGTCTCGAAATGCCGGAATGCGCGCAGGTAACATTCCTGCGCCGCGTCCTCGGCATCCGTTGCGTTGCGCAACAAATAGCGCGCAAGCGTGTAGACATCGTCAAGATACGGCAGCGCCGCCGCGCGGAAACGCTCCGCCTTGCCACGATCGCCGCCTCCTTCGTACGCCATGCTGCTGGTCCGCACCGTTCCATCATCTCGGCGGCGTGTTGCTTCCGGTCGCCGCCTCCACGACGATCGTCCCCGTCATGTGCGGATGCAAGGAACAAAAGTATTTATAAGTGCCCGGTGTCGCAAATGTGAACGAAAACTTTTCGTCGCTATCGAGGGCCTTGGACCTGAAGTTATTTACCGAGACGACCGTGTGCGGAATGTCGTCTTCGTTGGTCCAGGTGACAGTCGTGCCGGATTTCACTTTCAATTCTTGCGGTCCGAAGGTGAAGTTTCCGATCTTGACCGCAACATCCGCGGCCAAGGCGGGCGTCGCGGCCAGGACGAGCAAGGCCGCAACGCCCGCAACAACAAAGCTCGTTAGCGATTTCGTTTTGAACATGTCCGCACTCAACTCTGCAGCGGAGTATCGATAATGGCGAGACGCTGCTCGTTCTGCTTGAACGTGACGCTGGCGATGCCGAGCATGGTGCGCAGCTTGTCGTCCGGCACCTTCATCGGGCCGGCTGACGGCGCTGTGCCGGGCGCCGGCTGCGGGAAGGCGGTCGAGCGCGCAGTGTGGAAGGTCACGTTGCCTTCGACCTTCTGCATCACCTGATGAATGTGGCCGTTGAGCACAGTCACTGAGCCGAAGCGCTTCATGTAACCGAGCGCGCGGGCGCTATCCTCGGTACCCCAGCCCCAGGCCGGGTAGACCGTCCACAACGGGATGTGCGCGAACACCACGATCGGCGTCGAGGCGGCACGGCCTTTCAGATCGTCCTCGATCCATTCAAGCTGCTCGTCGCCGAGACTGCCCATCCCGCCGCCCTTGAGATTGGCGACATTCACCAAACCCATGAAGTGCACGCCATTGGCATCGAAGCTGTAATAACCCGGGCCTTTGGTGCCGCGGCCGTAGCGTTCCTTGTAGAGCTTGATCTCCGGGTCGATGAGGTCGTGCTCGCCTGGCACATAGTGCACGTCGAGCCGCGCTTCAGAAATGATCTTCTCGGCGTCGTCAAATTCCGACACCTTGGACAAATGCGTGATGTCGCCGGTGTGGATCATGAATGACGGTTTGACCGGCAGCGCCTTCACCCGCCCAATTGCCTCTTCCAGCGTGCCCTTGGCGTTGGGATTGGCCGGTTTGTCGAAGCCCATGTGGCTGTCGCTGATTTGCAGGAAAGTAAAACCCTTGCTCTGCTGCGCCAGTGCTTGATCGATGATGCCGAGCGAGGTGGGCACCCCGCCGGCGACGGTCCACAACACGCCGGTTCCCGCCCACGTCATGCATTCGAGCACCTTGCGCCGGCTTGGGCCTTCGTCGTGATCATGCGTAGACATGTCTGGTCTCCCTGCAATTGGCTGCACTGAGGACTAGATCGGCCTTCGCTAAGATTTATTCCCGACGGTCTTTCGCGAATGGCCGCGCGATGCGATATACCCTAACGCCATGAAATTCCTCGATGAAGCCAAGGTTTATATTGCGTCCGGCGCGGGCGGGAATGGCTGCGTGTCGTTCCGGCGCGAAAAATTCATCGAATTCGGCGGCCCGAACGGCGGCGATGGCGGCAAGGGCGGCAACGTCGTGGTGGAGGCGGTCACCGGCCTCAATACCCTGATCGACTACCGTTATCAGCAGCACTTCAAGGCACAGCGCGGCGGAAATGGCATGGGCAAGGACCGCGCCGGCGCTAATGGCAAGGATGTGGTGCTGAAAGTGCCAGTCGGCACACAAGTCTATGAAGAAGACGGCGAGACGCTGATCGCGGATCTCACGCAGGTCGGCGAGCGCGTGACGATCTCCAAGGGCGGCAATGGCGGCTTCGGCAACGCGCATTTCAAGTCGTCAACCAATCGTGCGCCGCGCCACGCCAATCCCGGGCAGCCGGGCGAGGAGCGCACAATCCGCTTGCGTTTGAAGCTGATTGCCGATGCCGGGCTCATCGGTCTCCCCAATGCTGGAAAATCCACTTTCCTCGCCGCAGTCAGCGCTGCAAAGCCGAAGATCGCCGACTATCCCTTCACCACGTTGCATCCGCAGCTGGGCGTAGTCGAAGTGGATGGACGCGAAATCGTGCTCGCTGACCTGCCCGGGCTGATCGAAGGCGCGCACGAGGGAACAGGGTTGGGTGACCGCTTCCTCGGTCATACCGAGCGCTGCCGGGTGCTGTTGCATCTCGTCGACGGTACGGCGGAGGACGCAGGCGCTGCCTACAAGATCGTCCGCGACGAATTGGAAGCCTACGGTCAAGGACTGACCGAGAAACCGGAAATCGTTGCGCTGTCGAAATCTGATGCAATGACGCCGGAAGCAATTAAGATGCAAATCGCAAAGCTGAAAAAAGCCTGCAAGAAAACGCCGCTGGTATTGTCGGCGCAGTCGCACGAAGGTGTGCAAGAAGCATTGCGCGCCCTCGCAGCCACCATTGCGAAGGCGCGGAAAAATCCGCAGCTGGAAGAAGCGCCGCACTATCTCTAGTAGCGCGGCTCAATACGATTTCGGCAGACCGAGCACCTTTTCCGCGATGAAGCAAAGGATCAGCTGCGGACTGACCGGCGCGAGCCGAGCGATCATGATCTCGCGCAAATAGCGCTCGACGTGAAATTCCTTGGCATAGCCCATGCCGCCATACGTCATCATCGCCGTCTCGCACGCCGAGAAGGCCGCCTCGGCGCCGAGATATTTCGCAGCATTTGCTTCAATGGCACAGGGCGCGCCACGATCGTAGAGTGAGGCCGCTTTGAACGCCATCAAGTTCGCGCCCTCGAGCTCCATCCAGCTCTTCGCCAGAGGGTGCTGGATCGCCTGGTTCTGGCCGATCGGGCGTCCAAATACGATGCGCTCCCCGGCGTAAGCCGCAGCCTTGCGCAGGGCGGCACGGCCGAGACCAACCGCCTCTGCCGCAATCAGAATGCGCTCGGCGTTCATGCCGTGCAGAATGTATTCGAAGCCCCGGCCCTCCTCACCGATGCGATCCGCTGCCGGCACCGGTAGTGCCTCAATGAACAGCTCGTTGGAGTCGACCGCGCTCCGCCCCATCTTGGCAATTTCGCGCACGTCGACATGGTTGCGGTCGAGCGTGGTGTAAAACAGGCTCAAGCCTTCCGTTTTCCGCTTGACGTTTTCGAGCGACGTAGTGCGTGCCAGAATCAACATTTTGCTCGCCACTTGCGCAGTTGAAATCCAGATCTTCTGGCCCGAGAGCAGATAGCGGCCACCCTGCCGCACCGCTTTCGTTTTCAGATTGAGCGTGTCGAGGCCGGCATCCGGCTCGGTGACAGCGAAACAGGCCTTGTCATCCCCAGCAATCAAGGGCGGTAGCATGCGTTTTTTCTGCTCGTCGCTGCCGAACATGACCACTGGATTGAGTCCAAAGATGTTCATATGCAGCGCCGAGGCGCCGGAGAGGCCGGCGCCGGATTCCGCGACCGTTTGCATCATCACCGCGGCTTCAGTCACGCCCAGCCCGGAACCGCCGTAAGCCTGCGGGATGGCGATGCCGAGCCAGCCTTGTTCAGCAAAGGCGCGATGGAAATCGTGTGGGAAGCCGCCTGCCTGATCCTTGGCGAGCCAATAGTCGTCAGGAAAGCGGGCGCAAATCTTCTCGATCGCCGTGCGGATTGCTTGTTGTTCGGCCGAGAACGAGAAATCCATGGCTCATCTTGCCCCGGCTGCTCATAATAAGGCTAGTCGAGTTCACTGATCATTCAGCAGGACACTATGCAAACGCGTGCCGCAGTCGCCTGGAAAGCTGGCGCACCACTGACTGTCGAGACCATCGATATCGAAGGCCCGAAGGCCGGCGAAGTACTGGTCGAAATCAAGGCCACAGGCATCTGTCACACCGACGCCTACACGCTCTCCGGCGCCGATCCGGAAGGCCTGTTCCCGGCAATCCTCGGCCATGAAGGCGCCGGCGTCGTGCGTGAGATCGGCGCCGGCGTCACCTCACTGAAAGTGGGCAACCATGTCATCCCGCTCTACACGCCGGAATGCCGACAATGCAAAACCTGCCTTTCTCGGCGCTCGAACTTATGTACCGCAATCCGCGCGACGCAAGGCAAAGGTGTCATGCCGGATGGCACCAGCCGCTTTCGCTGCGACGGCGATCCGGTTTTCCACTACATGGGCTGCTCGACGTTTTCCAATTTCACCGTGCTGCCGGAAATCGCATTGGCAAAGGTTCGCGAGGACGCGCCCTTCGACAAGATCTGCTACATCGGCTGCGGCGTCACCACGGGTATTGGCGCCGTCATCAACACCGCCAGAGTCTGGCCGGGCGCGAACGTTGCTGTGTTCGGCCTTGGTGGCATTGGCCTCAACGTGATCCAGGGCGCGCGCATGGTCGGCGCTGACAAGATCATCGGCATCGATACAAATCCTGCCAAGCGCGCCATGGCCGAGAAATTTGGCATGACGCATTTCATCAACCCGGATGAGGTCGGCCGCGACAAAGTGGTGCAAGCCATTGTCGACCTCACAGGCGGCGGCGCCGACTTTTCGTTCGAATGCATCGGCAACGTGCACACCATGAGGCAAGCGCTGGAATGCTGCCACCGCGGCTGGGGCGAGAGCATCATTATCGGCGTTGCCGGCGCGGGCCAGGAGATCGCAACTCGCCCGTTTCAACTTGTTACCGGCCGCGTGTGGCGTGGCACTGCTTTCGGCGGCGCGCGCGGCCGCACAGACGTGCCCAAGATCGTCGACTGGTACATGGACGGCAAGATCAATATCGACGACCTGATCACGCACACAATGCCGCTCGACCAGATCAACGATGCCTTCGATCTGATGCACGAAGGTAAGTCGATTCGATCGGTCGTGGTGTACTAGCGGTTTAAGGAAATCGGACGGCTACCAGCGCGGGCCCAACCTGCGGACCGCGATCTGGTCTAGATCGTCGGCAAAGGCCGGATCGCTTTCATCGGCATCGTCATCGGTCTGCCACCTTGCCGAGCGACCGGCATCGCGCGGCTCGACATCCCTGCTTCATAATATGTGGCGCTCCGGTTCGTCTCTCTGTTCGCGCACCGTCCGCTGCACAGGCGGCTTTTCGCAGATCCGCCGCGAACCTTCGAACGGCTGATAGGTAAAATCGGATGCGCGGAAGGACTTGTAGGAGCTAGAGCAGGCATGAACGTCACAACGCCGGACGAAAAACTAGAGCTTCATTTGGTGCACAGTTTCCGCGGCCCGCCGACTGGCTGATACGTACAATCAGAGGCGGTGAACGTGCGGTAGGCCGCGGTGCAAGCGTCGACATTGCACCTCACCTCCGATTCCGGCACCGTAACCGTTGCTGGAGGCGTGGCCTGCACACTAGCGCCGCCGCTGACCGGGGCCGGCGTATTCGGAAGCGCAGGGACAAGGCTCGGCGGAACAATCGGGACGCCGATGTTCGCGCTCGGTGTCACTGATGGTTGTGATGGCGCAGGTGTCACTTTTGGTGCTGACGGCGCTGACACTGGCGGCGGCGCTGCTGCACGCAGTCCCGCTTGAGTGTCGACCATCGGCGACATCGGCGCTGACAGCCAATCGAGCCCCAGCAGTACACTGCTAAGGGTAATGACCAGCACGGCACCATAGACCGCAATCCGCATCGCTTCGCCCGGCGAGTGACGATCCACACCAAATTGCCAACGCGCCGATATTAGAGCGGCCACTGGCAAATATCGATACGCGCCAAAGCACGTAGCGGCGATGACGAACCCAAGAACAGCATGCTAGACAGCCCGCGGTAACGCAGTCATCCATCCGGGGTCATGTCAAAAACGCCGTCACTTAAGGACTTCCGCCGCATTGTCGTGAAGATCGGCTCCTCGTTGCTGGTGGATTCCTCCGCCGGCGGCCTCAAGCGCGACTGGCTCGCTTCGCTGGCGGCCGACATTGCCGGTTTGCACAAGGATAAATGCGACGTGCTGGTGGTCTCCTCAGGCGCGATTGCGCTCGGCCGCGCGGTGCTAAAGCTGCCGGCTGGCGCGCTCAAACTCGAAGATAGCCAGGCCGCCGCTGCGGTGGGGCAAATTGCACTCGCGCGTGCATGGTCGGAGGCGCTCGGCGCGCACTCCCTCACCGCCGGTCAGGTGCTGGTCACATTGGGCGATACCGAGGAACGCCGCCGTTATCTCAACGCCCGCTCAACTATCGCCAAGCTTCTAGAATGGCGCAGTGTGCCGGTGATCAACGAGAATGACACCGTCGCAACCACCGAAATTCGTTACGGCGACAACGACCGTCTCGCTGCCCGCGTCGCCACCATGATGAGCGCCGACCTTCTGGTGCTGCTCTCGGACGTCGATGGGCTGTACGACAGGCCGCCTGGTGGCGAAGACGTCGCCAAGCTGGTGCCTGTGGTCGCGCGCATTACACCCGAAATCGAGGCAATGGCCGGCGTCTCCGGCTCCGAGTTTTCGCGCGGCGGCATGCTCACCAAGATCGAGGCTGGAAAGATCGCCACCACGGCCGGCACCCATATGGTGATCGCCTCCGGGCGCGTGCGGCATCCGCTAAAAACGATCGGTGCAGGCGCGCCCTGCACCTGGTTCCTAACACCCGCCAATCCTGTAACCGCGCGCAAGAAGTGGATCGCAGGCTCGCTCGAACCGCGCGGCGCCTTGA
>DASSLE010000066.1:0-4620 GCA_035689725.1 Pseudolabrys sp. | reverse complement strand
TGATGCCGCAGCGCAAGGCACGATGGCCAAAAACTCCCCCACGCACCATTCGCTCTCCCCAACCCTTTTTCCGGTGACGGTCCCCTAGACCGCCATCGTGGCCGTTTTGTAGCGCGTCGGCAGTGCGACAAGTTACGACCGTAGGAGAACGCGGTTTACAAATTGTTAAGGCAATCCACTGTTTTTTAAGAGCTTTTCGCACCGCAATAATTTCCTTGACTTTATTGTGCAGTGCGGTATAAAGGTTTCTAGCCCCGGAGAGGCCGGGATCAAAGTTCACAGTGGCACCGCTTTGCGGGCCGGGAGAGGATCAAATGGTCAAGAATTTCGAGGACCTGCAGCAGGTCAGCAAAGACAATGTGGATGTCACGCTGAAAGCGATGGGCGCGCTGTCAAAGGGCACCCAGGCGATCGCGGTCGAGGTTGCGGATTATTCGAAGAAGGCGTTCGAGGACGGCACTGCCGCCCTTGAGAAGCTTTTCGGCGTCAAGTCGCTCGACAAGGCGATCGAGGTGCAGACCGAATACGCCAAGACCGCCTATGAGGGTTTTGTGGCCAAGGCCTCCAAGATCGGCGAGCTCTATGCCGATCTGGCCAAGGAGACCTACAAGCCGTTCGAAACTTTGATGGCGAAGGCGAAGTAACTCGCGTCGCGTAAGTTGGTAGCGTAAGTTAGTAGCGTAAGTTGTTTGCGTTCGTTGTGTAACGTCGCGTAAAGCGTATTGGAAGGCAAAGCCCGGCTCAATTGGCCGGGCTTTTTGTTTGGAGCAGGGTTTCGACGGGCTCGCCACCAGGCGCCGCCTGCGGCGGCATTTTGCATTGAGCGGCCCCTCAAATACCAGTTGGTGACTTCGAATCCGAGCCCAAAGCCTGCAATCAAGATAGGGAATAGAAACGCCATCATCACAGCGATGGTGCCGCGCTGGTCCTCGCCCAGGCGCTTCAATCTACCGACGATCTTTGCAAGTTTGATCCGGTGGCAAAACAGTTTGTTTTGCATTTGGCTGCCCTTACCGTGCTGCGGTCTCTGGGCACCTTAATCTCGAAAGTATTTATCGGTTCCGAACGCACCGAGCGGAAATCGAGCCTGGTGTTTAGCTTTGCGTTGACAATATTGACCCCATTGCCCCCAGGGGGCCTGTCTGGATCCGAGGTGTGACCGCGTGCAGGCAATTGTCCCAGGTAAGGGTCAGCAGCAGCGACTCAAGCCCCTTAAAAATTTGCTTTGGAGCCTTTAAAAACAATATTTCCCGCGAATTTGGGGAAACTTGCCTCAATTTGCCGGCAAACGGGTTGCGATCGTTTAAGCAATAGTTATCTGGATTTGCGTGCCTAAAATCGCGGAAGTTTTGCTCCTTGTCCCGGAACGAGGCAGCCTTAAGCGAATTGGCGACTTGGAATAGCTGTGCCCGGGTCTCTATGATGGTGCTTGGCCACGTGCCGGCGCGGCCATGGTGCAACCTCCAGGGAAGGTATTCGCCTCGGCCTGACCATGACGCCTCGAGCCAGCAAGACCCGTCCAACCCGCACGGCCAAGCCGCGTGGCGCCGCGCCGCGGATGGCCGATGACGATCGCAAGCGCCGGAACGAGGGTGGGCCGAGCACCGCTGTCATCACCAAGACCAAGCCGCAAACCAAGCGGCCAAACATGTACCGGGTGCTCATTCTCAACGACGACTACACGCCAATGGAGTTCGTTGTGCACGTGCTGGAGCGGTTCTTCGGCAAGGATCATGAAGCTGCCACAAGAATTATGTTGCATGTGCATCACCACGGGATCGGCGAATGTGGCGTTTATACCTACGAGGTAGCAGAGACCAAGGTGACGCAGGTCATGGACTTTGCGCGCAAACATCAGCATCCTTTGCAGTGCGTGATGGAGAAGAAGTGAGTCGGGGGCGGGCAATACAAATGAACTGGAAAACTTGATGCCGACTTTCTCTCGCGGCCTCGAACAGTCGCTTCACCGTGCGCTTGCGATCGCCAACGAACGGCACCACGAATACGCAACGCTTGAGCATTTACTGCTGGCGCTGATCGACGATCAGGATGCCTCTGCGGTGATGCGCGCTTGCAATGTCGATTTGGACAAGCTCCGCCGCAGCCTCACCGCCTATCTCGAATCCGAATTAGAGAACCTGATCACCGACGGCGCGGAGGACTCAAAGCCCACCGCGGGGTTCCAACGCGTGATCCAGCGCGCGGTGATCCACGTGCAGTCGTCGGGCCGCGAGGAGGTCACCGGCGCCAACGTGCTTGTGGCGATCTTTGCCGAGCGTGAAAGCCATGCCGCCTATTTCCTGCAAGAGCAGGACATGACGCGTTACGATGCCGTGAATTACATCAGCCATGGCATCGCCAAACGGCCAGGCCTCTCGGAGTCGCGCCCGGTGCGCGGCGCCGAGGAAGAAGCCGATACGAAGGGCGGTGACGAGCCAAAGAAAAAGGGCGACGCGCTCGAAGCCTACTGTATTAATCTCAACAAGAAGGCCAAGGACGGCAAGATCGATCCGCTGATCGGCCGTGACGCCGAGATCAACAGAACGATTCAGGTTCTGTGCCGCCGGCAGAAAAATAATCCGCTGTTCGTTGGTGAAGCCGGCGTCGGCAAGACCGCGATCGCGGAAGGGCTGGCGCGTCGGATTATTCATGGCGAAGTGCCGGACGTGCTCAAGGGTGCAACGGTGTTCGCGCTTGATATGGGCACGCTGCTCGCTGGCACGCGCTATCGCGGCGATTTTGAAGAGCGCCTTAAGCAAGTCATCAAAGAGATCGAGGCCTACCCCGGCGCGATTATGTTCATCGACGAGATTCACACCGTGATCGGCGCTGGCGCCACATCGGGCGGCGCGATGGATGCATCCAACTTGCTCAAGCCCGCGCTCGCCTCCGGTACCATCCGCTGCATCGGCTCGACGACCTACAAGGAATATCGCCAGTACTTTGAGAAGGACCGCGCGCTGGTGCGCCGCTTCCAGAAGATCGACGTTAACGAGCCATCAGTCCCGGATGCGATCGAGATCCTGAAGGGCTTGAAGCCTTATTTCGAGGAATACCACAAGCTCAAATACACGAATGAGGCCATCAAGGCGGCAGTTGAATTGTCGTCGCGTTACATCCACGACCGCAAGCTTCCCGACAAGGCCATCGATGTGATCGACGAGTCCGGTGCGGCGCAGATGCTGCTGCCGGAAAGCCGCCGCAAGAAGACGATCGGCATTAAGGAAATCGAGACCACGATCTCGACCATGGCGAGGATTCCGCCGAAGACCGTGTCCAAGGACGATGCCGAGGTGCTGCGGCATCTGGAGCAAACTTTGAAGACTGTGGTCTACGGCCAAGACAAGGCGATCGACGCGCTCTCAGCCTCGATCAAACTAGCGCGCGCTGGGCTGCGCGAGCCGGAAAAGCCGATCGGCTGCTACCTCTTCTCCGGGCCGACTGGCGTCGGCAAGACCGAAGTGGCCAAGCAGTTAGCCGCCTCACTCGGCGTCGAGCTGATCCGCTTCGACATGTCGGAATACATGGAGCGGCATACCGTGTCGCGCCTGATTGGCGCGCCTCCCGGCTATGTCGGCTTCGATCAGGGCGGGTTGCTTACCGACGGCGTCGATCAGCATCCGCATTGCGTGCTGCTGCTTGACGAGATCGAGAAAGCGCATCCGGACCTGTTCAATGTGCTGCTGCAGGTCATGGACCACGGCAAGCTGACCGATCACAATGGCAAGCAGGTCGATTTCCGCAATGTCATCCTGATCATGACGACCAATGCTGGCGCCTCCGATCTCGCCAAGCAGGCCTACGGCTTCACCCGCACCAAGCGCGAGGGTGATGACCAGGAAGCGATCAGCAAGATGTTCGCGCCGGAATTCCGCAACCGGCTCGACGCCACCATCACTTTCGCGCATCTCTCGCAGGACGTCATCGCCAAGGTAGTCGAGAAATTTGTGCTCCAGCTTGAGGCCCAGCTCGGCGACCGCAACGTCACGATTGAGCTTTCCGACGAGGCGAGCCGCTGGCTGATCGCCAATGGTTATGACGAATTGATGGGCGCCCGGCCGATGGCGCGCGTGATTCAGGAGCACATCAAGAAGCCGCTGGCCGACGAAGTGTTGTTTGGCCACTTGAAGACAGGTGGGCATGTGCGCGTGATTGTCGACAAGGACGAGCAGGGCCGTGACAAGCTCGGCTTCCAGTTCCTTGACGGTCCGATTACGCCAAAGCCAGAGAAGTTGCCGGCGGCGCGGCCGAAAGCAAAGCGCCGCGCTTCGCCCCGGCCCAAGCCCAAGCGCGGCTCAGTGCCGAAAGTGCCGCTGGCGAAGGTCTAGATTGCCGTTGAACGATAGACAGGCCGGGGCTTTGTGCCCGGCCTTTGCATTTTGCGGACCGCGCATGCGTGCGCATACAGTTGCGGACACGCCAGCCCTATGAGACAGGTGTGCGGCACCCATGCCGGCGCCTGCGACATTTGAATCTTCTGCCGCCGCCTTTTTCGGCGGGGTGAAATCGGCACTTACGTCGGTGTTTTTCCTAGTGCTGGCGGGCACCTATGTCGGTATGGGCGCGCTGGCCCATGACTTCGGCTTTTCGTCATGGTGGTTGGCACTATCCACTGTGCTG
>DASSLE010000065.1:0-7766 GCA_035689725.1 Pseudolabrys sp. | reverse complement strand
GCGGCGATCGGCGGCAAGCAAGTGGCCGTGGTGGTACCGACCACTCTGCTCGCGAGACAGCATTTCAAAACCTTTTCAGAGCGCTTCCGCGGTTTTCCGGTGAACGTGGCGCAAGCGTCGCGGCTGGTGCCGGCCGCAGAGCTGAGCAAGGTGAGGGCAGGCCTTACCGACGGCAGCGTCGATATCGTCATCGGCACGCATGCGCTGTTTGGGAAAAACATCAAATTCAAGGATCTGGCGTTGCTTGTCGTCGACGAGGAGCAGCATTTCGGTGTCGCGCACAAGGAGAAGCTCAAGACGCTACGCTCGGAAGTACATGTCCTTACGCTCACGGCGACGCCGATTCCGCGCACATTGCAGCTTGCGCTCACCGGCGTGCGCGATCTTTCCATCATCGCGTCGCCGCCAGTCGATCGCCTGGCTGTGCGCACGTTTGTATCACCATTCGATCCAATAACGGTTCGTGAAGCGCTGTTGCGCGAAAAATATCGTGGCGGGCAGGCATTCTATGTGTGTCCGAGGATCGAGGATTTGGCCGGCGCCAAGGATTTTCTCAACAAGAATATTCCTGAGGTTCGGGTCGCCGTGGCGCACGGACAAATGCCGGCGACCGTGCTCGACGACATCATGTCGGCCTTCTATGACGGCAAATACGATGTCCTGCTGTCGACCACCATCATCGAGTCCGGGCTCGACATCCCGACCGCCAATACGCTGATCGTGCATCGCGCCGACAGGTTCGGCCTGGCGCAGCTCTATCAGTTGCGCGGGCGGGTCGGACGCGCCAAGCTGCGCGCCTATTCACTGCTCACATTACCCGCGCAGCAGAAGATTACGCCGCAGGCCGAACGGCGGCTGAAGGTGCTGCAATCACTCGATACGCTCGGCGCCGGCTTCCAGCTTGCCGCACACGATCTCGACATCCGTGGCGCAGGTAATCTGCTTGGCGAGGAGCAGTCCGGCCACATCAAGGAGGTGGGCTTCGAGCTCTACCAGCAGATGCTGGAGGAAGCCGTGATGAGCCTGAAGGCAGGCATTACTGCGCCGGTTGCCGACCGTTGGTCGCCGCAGCTCACCATCGGCATGGCCCTGCTCATTCCGGAAGGGTATGTGGCCGACCTTTCAGTTCGGCTTGCGCTCTACCGGCGCCTCGCCGAAATCGAGTGCGAGCGCGATATCGACAGCTTTGCAACGGAGCTGGTCGATCGTTTCGGTAAGCTGCCGGAGGAGGTCAAGCATCTGTTGCAGGTGGTCGCGATCAAGGCTCTCAGCCGGCGTGCGAACGTCGAGAAGGTTGAGGCCGGGCCGAAGGGCATCGTGCTCTCGTTCCGCGACAATATTTTCGCCAACCCCGAGGGGCTGATTGCATTTATCCGCGAGCAAGGCTCGGCGGTGCGTATGCGCAACGATCCGAAGAACGCCAAAGGCCAGCAAGTCGTCTTCTTCGAGGACTGGCCGCGCCCGCAGGATCGGTTGAAAGGTACGGCTGCAGTGCTGCGCAAGCTCGCTTCGATTGCGGAGCAAGCCAAAGCGGCGTGAGCCGCACCGTTTCGTTTGCCGCCTACTTCTTGCCGCTGGGTTCGCTTTTCGCTTTCATTTGTGCCAGCTCGTCGCTTAGCTTCGCCATTGCCGCCTTAAGTGCGGTGATCTCGGCTCGGGCTGCGGTGAGGTCACGCCCGGCGGCGGCGATCTTGTCCTGTGTTTCGCGGGCCAGCCTAGTAAGCGCCTGCTGAAGAAATTCGACATTGGTTTGCAGGCATCCGGTACGACGTTCCATCTGCTTTTCGGCGGTGCAGGCCTCCATTCCGCGAATGTCCTGCGCGGCTACCGGCGACAGCAGCACCGCGACGAGCAGCGCCCCCGCACAGCGCAAAAACTGCGTTGCTGTGGGACGGTGATACGAGGGGCGGTCTTTCAGCAAAAAGTAAGACACGGGCGCGTCACTTCTCTTTTATGTATGCCGGCGCACGACCTAGTGCGGCATGCGCAGCACGGGTTTGATGGTCTTTCCCGAGCTCGATTCCGCTGCAGCGTGATTTATGTCGGCAAGCGGGTAAAAAGTGATCATCTTTTCGACCGGGAAGCGGCCGGCCATGATGTGATCGACCAGTCGCGGGATGAACTCCTGCGGTACGCTGTCACCCTGAATCACCCCGCGCACCGTGCGTCCATTTTGCAGGAATGGCGTTTCGAACGAGACTTCAGTGCCTTTACGTGCGCTGCCAAGCAGCACGCAGGTGCCGGCCGGAATCAGGCAATCAACCGCTTCCCGAAACACGGAGGGAAGGGCGGAGGTCTCAAGCGTATAGCGGGCGCCGAACCCAGTGATCTTCCTGATTTCCGCGACCACATCGCTGCGGTCGTTGTGATTGATCGTGTGCGTGGCGCCAAGCTCGCGCGCCAGCGCCAACCGGTGCTCATGCACGTCGACAGCGATGATCGGTTCGCAGCCGGCGATCTTCGCAGCCATGAGCCCCGATAAACCAACCGCGCCGACCCCGAATACGACGAAACTGTCTCCCGCGCGAGGCTTCATCACATTGAGCACGGCGCCGGCGCCGGTTTGTCCACCGCAGGCGAGCGCAGACACGCTCTCGATCGGTGCGTCGTTCCGTACCTTCACCGCGAAGCGTTCATTGGCGATGGTAAAATTGCCGAACGACGACTGCTGGAAGAAGGCACCATAGACCGGCTCGCCGTCTATGGAATGCAGGGTTGATCCATCAGCGCGCGTGCCGCTCATCTTCAGATCAAAAGCGTGCAGGCAATAGCTTTGGCGCTGCGTCTTGCAATTGGGGCATTCGCCGCACCAGGGATAGGCCATCACCACATAGTCGCCGGGTTTGAATGTCGTCACTGCGCTTCCGACCGCGCGCACGACGCCAGCCCCTTCGTGGCCAAACACTTTCGGGAACTTCGTTGGATAGTAGGCGTCGCGGCCATGCAAATCGGTTGCGCACATGCCGCTGGCCACGACTTCGACCAGCAGTTCATCGTTTCGCGGATCGCACAGATCGATCTGTTCGATGTTGAACCGGCCCGAGCACTCGTGCACCACGGCGGCGGTGATCTTCATAAGAGTGCGCCTGAAGTTACACGGCGGTGTTAGCGCCCTGCGCTATGCGCGCGATTGCCTCGGCGAGATCCTCAGGCGCCTGAGCGCCAGAAACCGCGAACTTACCGCCGAAGATAAAGCAGGGCACGCCTTCAATACCGGCTTCTTTGGCGGAAATCGCTTCTTGCTCGACATCGGCGACATCCTGGTCACTGGCGAGGGCTTCGCGGATGTCCTCAGCGTCAAGACCAACATCGGCAGCAGCCTGTACCAACACGGCGTGGTTGGTCAGGTCGGCGCCTTCGGTGAAATAGAGATCCATCAGCCGCTGTTTCATTTCCGCCGCCTTGCCGATGCCTCCCGCCCAGCGGATCAACCGATGCGCGTCGAGCGTGTTAGGCTGCCGGCTGATCTTGTCCATGGCATAAGTGAGGCCTTCGGCAGCAGCCGCGGCCGACACGCGTTGTGCGATGCCCTTGTAGCGCTCAGCCGAGCCGAATTTGGTGGTCAGATATTTTTCGCGCGAAATACCCTCGCGCGGAATCCACTCGTTGAGGAAATAGGGACGCCAGTGCACCTCGACCGGGGTGTTCGGAGTCAGTGCGATCGCTTTTTCCAACCGGCGCTTGCCGATGAAGCACCACGGACAAACGACATCGGAAACGACGTCGATACGAACGGGTTGTTGACTGGACATGGCTGGCTCCTTTTCGGGGCCAGCCTAAGACGCTGTCTACTCCGCCGCAACCATGCGGCTGCCTACCACCCGCATCATGAGCGTATCGAGCGTGTCGCCAGCCTTCAGCGTTGCGAGTGTGACGTTAGCAGTGAGCGGTTCGGCAGTGCGCCGGGGCGTCGGCATAGGAGGATCGGCGAGGGCAAGCGCGTCGGGATGGCGCACGCCGACACGCCTCAACAGGTCATCGAGCGTGACAGCAGTGTCGGCCATTCGGCTGACTTCGCCGAGGATCATGGGCAACGCCTCAAGGCTTTAGGTCCTTCTGCCACCAGGTTTCCGGCAAGTACCCGAAAAGCGAAGTACGCGAGGGATGCTCGATTCGTGTCCAGCGCGCTACCCACTGCACGGGCGGAAAGTAAAGCGGGACGACGTAGAAACCGGATAGCAGAACGCGGTCGAGGGCGCGGGTGGCGGAGACAAAATCCGGTCGAGTCGTAGCGGCGAGCATAGCAGCGATCATGGCGTCGACCGCGGTCGACTTGACGCCCATATAATTGCGGCTTCCTTGCTCATCAGCGGCCGCTGACCCCCAATAGAACAGTTGTTCGTTGCCCGGCGACAGTGACTGCTCCCAGCGATATTCCATCATGTCGAAATCGAATCCGATGCGGCGCCGCTCGAATTGCGTGGCATCGATAGTCCGCACCCGCGCCTCAATTCCGGCGCGCTTGAGATTGCGCGCGAAAGCGAGCGCGAGCCGCTCCTGGTCGCGGGTCGTGGTGAGGATCTCGAACGACAATGGCCGGCCGCTGGCGACATGAACCAGCTGCGTGCCTTTGAGTTCATAACCAGCTGCCTTGAACAGCACGAAGGCGCGGCGGAGTGTGTCGCGGTCGCGACCTGAGCCATCGGTCACGGGCGGAGACCAGGTGCCATCCATTATGTCGGCACGCACCGCATCCGGAAATGGCGTCAGTAATTCACGCTCGCGCGCATTGGCGGCAACGCCATGCGCCGACAAATCGCAGCCGTCGAAATAGCTCGCAGTACGCTTGTAAAGATCGAAAAAATAGTTGTGGTTCATCCACTCGAAATCAAACAATTGCAGAATGGCCTCGCGCACGCGCACGTCCGCAAACATCGGCCGCCGCGTGTTGAACACGAGACCCTGCATACCCTTCGGGAGTCCGTAAGGCAGGTCCTCCTTGACCACGCGGCTTTCGCGCAGTGCCGGAAAATTATAAGCCGTTTGCCAACGGCCGGGGTCGGTCTCCACCCGCAAATCATAGAGACCTTTCTTGAACGCCTCGAAATGCGTGTTGCCGTCGCGGTAGTAGTCGAAGCGGATGGTGTCGAAATTCCATAGACCACGATTGATCGGCAGATCGCGACCCCAATAGTTCTTGGCGCGCTTGAAGATGACGCTTTCGCCGGGCCTTACCGCGCTGACGACAAAGGGACCGCTGCCGAGGGGCGGAGCGAAACTTGTGTCCTCGAAGGTCGCCGGGTTGATGGCGTGTTTTGCTAGCACCGGCATCAGGCCGATGATCAGCGGAAGCTCGCGATCGTCGGCGCCGGATAGATCGAACAGCACGGTACGCGTGCCGGTTGGCTCGGCCTTGACGACCTTGGCGTAGTAGGTTCGAAAGTTCGGCCGGCCTTTGTCGCGCAGCAACTCCCAGGAAAAGATGACGTCTTCCGGCGTCACGGGCTTGCCGTCGGAAAACCGAGCGGCCGGATTAATTGTGAAGGTAACGAATGAGCGCGCCGCGTCGGTCGCGACGCTATCGGCAAGGAGTCCATAAAGCGTGAACGGCTCGTCATAGCCGCGTGCGAGCAGGCTCTCAATGACATAGCCACGGATATTGGCGGCGGGCAGGCCTTTGACGATGAACGGGTTCAGGCAATCAAAGGTACCGAGCACGCCCTGGACCAGCTGGCCGCCTTTGGGAGCTGCCGGATTGGCATAGGTCGGATGACTAAAATCCGGTCCCCAAGCCGGCTCGCCATGCATGGCAATAGCGTACGACGCGGGTTCTGCTCGCGTCGGTGGCAGACCAAAGCCTGACGCCGTAAGCAGCGCACCGAACATGACCGTGCGCCGCGACGCCCGCCATTGCGTCACTGCGGAGGGACTAAAAGTCGACGTGGCCGAGGGGCGAATGCGATTCGTTCCGGTTTTGTATGAATTTATCACAGGGCGCGGGCCGCGGCCCCGTATCGCATTTTCAGGGCATTCGTGGCTTTATTGCAGGCGCAAATTCGGCTATCAGGCAGCGGTCAGTCACGCTCCCGCCGTATTTCACACGGAGAGAGCCGGTTATAAGGCGGCGTTCGGGGGCCGTGGGCCGCGAACGGGAAGAACAAGGGATAATCGCAATGGATCATCGGATTGCATCGGCCCGGCTGTTGGGCCGGGCGCAGGCCGCCACTTTGGCCGGGATATTGGCGGCGACGCTTGTGGCCGCGCCCGCGTTGGCTCAGCAGCAGCCGCCGCCGAAAGCGCCCGCGCAGAAACAGGCGCCTGCAGCGCAGAAACAGGCACCCGCGGCGCAACCGACACAGCCGGCGCAACCGGGGCAGCAACAGGCTGGTGGCGATCAGCCACAGCTCATGTATTCGCCCTGGATGAAAGTCTGCGGCAAGGGGCCCGATACCAACAACAAGGAAGTCTGCGTCATCACCAAAGATGGCAGGCTGGAAAACGGCATGCCAGTCGCCATCGTCCAGCTGTTCGAACCCGAGGGCGGTCAGAAAGTCTTGCGCGTGACCGTTCCACTGGGCATGCAGCTTTCGCACGGTACGCGCATGCTCATCGATCAGGGCCAGCCGACACAATCGCCCTACAATATCTGCTTCCCGGTCGGTTGCATGGCCGACTATCAGGTGACCGATGACTTGATCGCCAAAATGAAGAAGGGGCAGAACATCATCGTGCAGGCGATCAACATGCAGGGCACGCCGATCAGCCTGCCGCTGCCGCTGAACGATTTCGCCAAGGCTTATGACGGCCCGGCGACCGATCCAAAGGTATTTGAAGAACAGCAGCGCAAGTTGCAGGAAGAGCTCCAGAAGAAAGCGGAAGAGGCGCGCAAGAAGCTGGAAGGCCAGCAAAGCCAGGCGCCGGGCGCAGCCGCACCCGCGCCAGCGCTCGCTCCCGCACAGAAGAAATAAGCACTTCAAAACTCACGCAATGCAAAAGGCGCAGCTCACGGCCGCGCCTTTTTGCTTTCGGCATGTACAATGCGCGGCTAGTGCATCTGACTGTGGCGCGGTCGGTAGCCGCCGCTATCGTCCTGCTCGAATGTGTCAGCCACATCCGGGTGGCGGATCGGCGTGCCCGACGTATCGGGCAACAAATTCTGCTCGGACACATAGGCGATGTATTCAGTCTCCGCATTCTCGGCAAACAGATGATAGAACGGCTGATCTTTGCGTGGGCGGTTTTCGGCGGCGATCGATTGCCACCATTCCTCGGTGTTGTTGAACACCGGATCGATATCAAAGATGACGCCACGAAACGGATACAGACGGTGCTTCACTATCTGTCCTAGCTTATACTTAGCTTTTCGCACCACTGCATCACCCATCAAAAACCCCTTATAATCCTTGCATATCGCGTTTCTTGGGATACCATCGTCTTGCATTTGGCAACACTGAATTTCACCAACTTTGTTGCCAACCCGTTGCCAAAATGGGGGCAGGCCATGAAGCGCAATCTTACCGACCGCACATTGAAGAGTCTAAAGCCGACAGAGCGCGGCACCCATGTCGACGTATGGGACGCGGGCTTTCCTGGCTTCGGAGTGCGGGTAAGCGACACCGGACGGCGAACGTTTGTCCTGATGGCTCGCTACCCCGGCAGCAAAAATCCGGCACGAAGGGCGCTCGGTGTTTACGACAAGATGAGCCTGGAGGAGGCGCGAGAGAAAGCGCGCGGGTGGCTTAAATTGGTTGCCAAGGGCACCGATCCCGAATCTGCGGAGGAGGCCGCCCGGCAGGCCGCGCTACGCAAGCAAGAAAACACCTTTC
>DASSLE010000064.1:0-13094 GCA_035689725.1 Pseudolabrys sp. | reverse complement strand
CTGAAAACCGTCGCCACCATCGTCAAGGACAACCAGGACGCTTTCCATACCAAGTGTCCAATGAAGTGATCCGGGATTAAGCCACGGCGGCGGCGCTTGCGCGCTGTCGCCGTTTGTTCGTCGGGACACCGCCCACTATTTCGCACAGCGTGCAATGACGCTTTTCATCGAGCAATGCCTGAACGGTTTGCAGTTCGGCCTGCTGCTGTTCCTGCTGGCTGCGGGGCTGACGCTGGTTTTCGGCATCATGGATCTGGTCAATTTGGCGCACGGCTCGCTCTACATGGTCGGCGCCTATTTCGCCGCTACGTTTGCAGCCTGGACCGGCAGCTTCGTGTTCGGCGCGATGCTGGCGCTCGCAGCCACCTTGATGGTCGGCATGGCGGTGGAAGTTATCGCAATGCGCAGGCTTTACGGCCGCGACCATCTCGACCACGTCCTCGGCACCTTCGGGCTCATTTTGTTTTTCGATGAATCGGTGCGGCTGATCTGGGGGCCTGAGGGTCTTTCGCTGCCGCTGCCATCATGGCTCAACACGTCAGTGCAGATTCTTCCGGGCATCGATTACTCCGCCTACAAGCTGTCAATCATCGTGGTGACGCTCGCCGTCGCGGCATTTCTTTACGTGCTGGTGATGCGCACGCGCATCGGCATGCTGATTCGTGCCGGCGCCAGTAACCGCGAAATGGTCGGCGCACTCGGCGTCAACATCAAGCTGCTCTATACGCTGGTGTTTGGCCTGGGCGCGGCCCTCGCGGGCCTTGCCGGGCTGATGCATGCGCCGATCCTGACCGTGCAGATTGGCATGGGCGAGAACATCCTCATCCTCGCCTTCGTCATCACCGTCATTGGTGGCATCGGCTCGATTCGCGGGGCGCTTGTAGCGGCGATTTTCGTAGGCTTCGTTGACACGCTCGGCCGCGCATTCTTTCCGGATCTCCTGCGCATGGCGTTCACCAAGGAAGTGGCGGCAACCGCGGCGCCCGCGCTCTCCTCCATGCTGATCTATCTGGTGATGGCGATCGTGTTGGTCGTTAAGCCCGAGGGCTTGTTTTCGACGGGCGGAAAATGACCCGCGCGCTCAATCTGCGCACGATCGTTGCCTTAGCACTGCTCCTCGCGCTGGTGCTGTTGCCAGTCTATGTCGAGCTTACTGGCAGCCGGTTTTTGCTGACCCTGTTCACACGCATTGTGATTCTGGCGCTCGCGGCAGTGAGCCTCAATCTGATCCTCGGCTATGGCGGCATGATGAGCTTCGGCCATGCCGCCTACCTCGGCATCGGCGGCTATGCGGTCGGTATTCTCGCCTTTGAGGGCGTGCTGACGGGTTTTGTGCAGTGGCCGGTGGCGCTCTTCGTCTCGGCGCTGTTCGCGCTGGTCATCGGCGCGCTGAGCCTGCGTACGCGTGGCGTCTATTTCATCATGATCACTTTGGCCTTTGCGCAAATGGCGTATTACATCGTCGCGGGACTTGCGCGCTACGGCGGCGATGACGGCCTTACCATCCAGAAGCGCAGTCAGTTCGTCGAACCGCTGAACCTGTCTAACAAGGTGCAGTTTTATTACCTGTGCCTCGCGCTGCTGTTTGCATCGATCTATCTGGTTTGGCGTATCGTCAATTCGCGTTTTGGATTAGTTATCCAGGGCGCGCGCTCGAACGACACGCGCATGCGCGCGATCGGCTTTCCGACCTACCGCTACAAGCTAACCTGCTTCGTCATCGCCGGCACGCTGTGCGGTCTCGCCGGTGCGCTGCTCGCCAACCACACCGATTTCGTCAGCCCGGCGATGATGTATTGGACGCGTTCGGGCGATCTCATCATCATGGTGGTGCTCGGCGGCATGGGCTCTACCTTCGGCCCGCTGTTCGGCGCGATAGCGCTTTTGATCTTGGAGGAGGCGCTCTCCGGCATCACCGAATATTGGCAGATCATCCTTGGGCCGTTGCTGTTACTCGTCGTGCTTTTCGCGCGCGGCGGCATCGACGGCCTGCTCGGCAAGGTGCGCTATGGCTGAATTGCTGCGGGTGGAAAATATCGCCAAGCGCTTTGGCGCCATCGTCGCTACAGACGATCTCACTCTCAGTATCTCCGAGAGGGAATTACATGCGGTGATCAGACCGCATCGCCAGCTCGAGTTAGCGATGGCCCTTGCCTCCAAGCCGAGGATGCTGCTGCTCGACGAGCCGATGGCAGGTCTTGGGCCGGAGGAGTCGGCGCGCATGGTCGCGATACTGCGCGAACTGAAAAAGGAGCTGACCATCCTCCTAGTCGAGCACGACATGGAGGTGGTGTTCGCGCTCGCCGATCGCATTGCGGGTTTGGTCTATGGGCGCGTGATCGCCTCCGGAAAGCCAGAAGAAATCCGCAGCAACGCCCAAGTGCACGATGCTTACCTCGGTGAACAGGAGGCCGTCCATGGCTGAGCCTGTGCTCGCGCTCGAAGGCATCGAGACCTGTTATGGCCTGAGCCAGGTGCTGTTCGGCGTCTCACTCGCCATCGCGCCGGGCGAGATGGTGACGCTGATGGGGCGCAACGGCATGGGCAAAACCACCACGGTGCGTTCGATCATGGGGCTGACACCGGCACGCGCCGGCACCATTCGCTTCATGGGGGGGGAGATTCACGGCCTGCCGTCATACAAGGTCGCCCAGCGCGGTATCGGTCTCGTGCCGGAAGGGCGGCAGGTTTTTCCGAACCTTTCCGTGCGCGAAAATCTGCTGGCGACGGCGGTCAAACGCCACGGTGGTTGGACGCTCGCTAAGGTCTATGACTTGTTCCCGCGCCTGGCGGAGCGCGACGACAGCATGGGAAACCAGCTTTCTGGAGGCGAGCAGCAGATGCTGGCGATCGGCCGCGCGCTGATGACCAATCCGCGCCTGCTCATCCTCGACGAGGCGACCGAAGGCCTGGCGCCACTGATCCGGGCTGAAATCTGGCGCTGCCTCGCCAGACTGAAGGAATCGGGCCTGTCGGCCCTGGTGATCGACAAGAATGTCGGCGCACTTATGCGCGTTGCCGACCGGCATTTCTTGATCGAGCGCGGGCGTGTAGTTTGGAAAGGGTCGTCGCAAGAACTCGCTGCGGCGCCGGATGTGCAACGCCGGTATTTAGGAGTCTAAACTACTCCGCCGGCTGCAGCGGCGGGCCGCGGCGGCGGATGAAGGTAAAGCTCGCGCCACCGAGCTTGCGATGCAGTCGGTCGAGCAACAGGTAGATGACCGGCGTCGTATAAAGCGTAAGTACCTGTGACACCAAAAGCCCGCCGATAATCGTGATGCCGAGAGGCCGCCGCAGCTCCGATCCCGGTCCAATGGCAATCACGAGCGGCATCGCGCCCAGCATAGAGGAAAGCGTCGTCATCAGAATTGGCCGGAATCGTTCTAGGCACGCATCGTGAATCGCGCGTTGGGGCGACAGCCCCAGTCGTCGTTCGCCGTCGAGAGCGAAATCTACCATCATGATGCCATTCTTCTTTACGATGCCGATCAGCAGGATGATGCCGATGAAGGCAATCACCGACAATTCGGTGCCGGAAATCTGCAAGGCGAGCAGCGCCCCGAGGCCTGCCGACGGCAGAGTCGAAATGATGGTCAGCGGGTGTGCGAGGCTTTCATACAACACGCCGAGCACGATGTAGACCGCGATCAGCGCGGCGATCAGCAGCAGCGGCTGTGCGCCAACTGTACGCTTGAATGCCTGCACGTCGCCAGAAAAGTCAGCGTGAATAATGTCGGGAACATGCATTTCGGCGACGGTCTGCTCGAGTGCAGCGGTGGCGTCCTCAATTGTAGTGTCGGGCGCCAGGTTGTAGGTGATGGTCACCGAGGGAAATTGGCCCTGATGGTTTACGACAAGTGGAGCGATGCCGCGTTCGATTTGCGTCACCGCCGATAGCGGCACCTGTGCATTCGCGTTCCCCGGCACATAGACCTGCGCGAGGTCGGTCGGGTCGCGTTGATAGAGGCGGCCGACTTCCAGGATTACGCGATACTGGTTGCGTGGGCCATAAATGGTCGAGATCTGCCGCTGTGAGAAAGCATTATTGAGCGCGTTGTCGATGTCCTGGACGCGTACGCCGAACCGCGCGGCTGCCTCCCTGTCGATAGTGACGTTGGCCTGCAAGCCGCCTTGCTCGCGGTCGGTCGTCACGTCCACAATGCCGGGTATCTGTTTCACACGATCAAACACGCGCGGCACCCACTTTTGCAACTCATCGATGTCGGAGCTCCACAGTGTGAACTGATATTGCGAATCGCTTTGTCGGCCGCCGACACGCAGGTCCTGGGACGCGAACATGAATACGCCAATGCCCGGAATTTGATTAAGTTTGGCGCGCAGCCGTGCCACCACCTGCTGTGTGCTGACGTTGTTGCGTTGGTTGAGCGGTTTGAGGCTGATGAACAAGCGCCCGCGGTTGACCGAAGCGTTGAACGGCGAGGCGCCGACCGAAGACCCAAGGCCCGCGACCGCCGGGTCCGCAAGCGTAATATCCATCGCCTTGCGCTGCAGTTGCTCCATTGCCTCGAAGGAAATGTCGGTCGAGGCTTCAATGCTCCCGAAAATCAGCCCGGTGTCGTCCTGCGGGAAGAAGCCTTTTGGCACCTTGATATAAAGCCCGATGGTAAGGACGATCGTTGCCGCGAACACGACCAGCATCAGGGCGCGGTTTTCGAGTGCGAAGGACAGCGTGCGGTCATAGAAACGGATCATGCGCGACAGCAGGCCCTCAACCCGCCGGTCGAGCCAGGTGGCGTCGCGACTTGGCGGTTGACGCACGAAATAAGCGCATATCACGGGTGTTACCGACAGCGACACCACCGTGGAAATGGCGATGGCGAAGGCGAGCGTTACAGAAAATTCGCGGAACAGCCGCCCAACGATGCCGCCCATGAACAGCAGTGGAATGAAAGCGGCAATCAGCGAGACCGAAATCGATACCACGGTGAAGCCGATTTGCTTTGCGCCCTTCAACGTCGCGCGCAGAGGCGACGCGCCACGCTCGAGGTGACGGAATGTGTTTTCGATCATCACGATGGCATCGTCCACGACAAAGCCGACGCTCACCGCAAGCGCCATCAGCGATAGATTGTCGATGGAAAATCCCGCGACCCACATTGCCGCGCAGGTGCCCGAGAGCGCCAGCGGTACCGTGACGCCGGCTGCCGCCGTCGGCGCCGCCCGCCGCAGGAACACGAACACCACTAGCATCACCAGCACGATGGTGGCCCCGAGCGTGAGCTGCATATCGTGGACGCTGGCCCGGATGGTCTGCGTGCGGTCGGTCAGGACCGAGATGTCCAGGCCGGCCGGCACCCATTGCCGAAGTTCCGGCAGCAGCTCGTAAATGCGATCGACCGTGTCGATGACGTTGGCGTTGCCCTGCTTGGTAATAATGAGGAGGACCGAGGGGTCTTTGTTGTACCAGCCGGCGGCGCGGCTGTTGCGGACGCTTGCTCGGATGGTGGCGATGTTCGAAAGACGAATTACTGTGCCATTTACGGTCTTCACCACCACCGGATCGTATTCATTGGCATCGCGCAGCTGGTCGTTGATGCCGATGGTGACAGCGCGTTTGTCGCCATCGAAGGTACCAAGCGGGCCGGCGGCGTTGGAATTGGAGATCGCCGTGCGCACATCTTCCATGGACAAGCCCATGGCGGATAGCCGCGCGGGATCGACGCGCACGCGGATCGCCGGCTGCTCGGAGCCGGCGACCGTGACGTCGGCGACGCCATCTACCTGCGACAGCCGCTGCGCGATCACGCTGTCGGCTGCGTCATAGATCGCGCTCGGCTGCATGGTCTTCGAGGTGAGCGCCAGAATCAGGATTGGGGCTGCAGCCGGATTGGCTTTCCTGAACGTCGGCAACGTCGGCATGTCGGTGGGCAGGTCGCTAAGAGCGGCATTGAGCGCCGCCTGCACATCGCGGGCGGCGCCCTCGACGCTGCGGCTCAAGTCGAACTGAATGGTGATGCGCGAGAGGCCGAGCGATGAGACCGATGTCAGTTCGGTGACGCCGGAGATTTCACCAAGACGCCGCTCGAGCGGGGCGGCGACCGTCGCCGCCATCACATTGGGGTCGGCACCCGGGCGGCTGGCGCTCACATTGATGGTGGGAAATTCGACGTTGGGCAGGCTGGCGACCGGCAGAAACGTGTAAGCCACGGCGCCAACAAGGAACAATCCAACGGCCAGCAGCGTGGTGCCGATCGGTCGGCGGATGAACGGGTAGGAGAAGTTCACAAGCGGCTCCGGGCTGGGCGAGCGGTCCGGCGCGGAGCGGGCGGTGGCGCGGGCGCAAGCCGCGCGCGCAGGCGCTCCATGTAAAGGTAAATCACCGGCGTGGTGTAAAGTGTGAGCAACTGCGAGAGCAGCAAACCGCCGACAATAGTGATGCCGAGCGGATTGCGCAGCTCCGAGCCGGTACCGCCTTCCAGCGCGAGCGGCAATGCGCCGAACAGTGCCGCAAGTGTCGTCATCATGATTGGCCGGAAGCGCAATAGTGCCGCCTGCACAATCGATTCCTCAGGCGAGAGGCCCTGATGCCGCTCGGCTTCGATCGCAAAGTCGATCATCAGAATCGCGTTCTTCTTCACGATGCCCATCAACAGAACGATGCCGATGAGTGCGATCACCGACAGGTCGTAGCCGAACACCATCAGCGCCAAGAGGGCACCAACGCCGGCCGACGGCAGGGTCGAAAGGATCGTGAGCGGATGGATAAAGCTTTCGTACAGCACGCCCAGCACGATGTAGATGGCGATGGCCGCGGCGAGGATCAGCCATGGCTCGCCGGCCAGCGACTTGGCGAACTCGGCGGCATCGCCGGAATAGCTGCCGGTCACCGAGGACGGCATGCCAATCTCCTGTTGCGCCGAGCGGATGGCCGCCACGGCGTCGGAAAGCGCGTAGCCGTCGTTCAGGTCGAAGCTGATCGTAACGGAGGGAAACTGCTCCTGATGCGCGATGGCGAGCGGGGCCGAGGACGGCACGAAGCGGGAGAACGAAGACAACGGCACCTGATTGCTGGCGGTCACTGCGTTGGGCGTAGCAGTGATATTGGTATTGGTCGTGCCCGTTGCTGTGTTGCCGACGGTCGCGGCGGTGCCGGTCGATGTGCTGGCGCCGGTGACGTAGAGTTTCGAGAGCGCGTTGGGGTCCTGCTGGTAGCGCGGCTGGGCCTCCAGAATAACGCGGTATTGGTTAGCCTGGCCGTAAATGGTTGAAATCTGCCGCTGACCGAAAGCGTCATTGAGCGTGTCGGTAACGCTCTGCATGGAGACGCCAAGCCGCCCGGCCTGCTCGCGATCTACATCGACCTGCACGCGCGGGCCGCCTTCTTGGGCTTCAGAGGCAACCTCGCGCAGCGCCGGGTTTCCGCGCAGGCGGTGCACCAGTTTATCGGCCCACTCGATCACTTCGGCGCGATCGGTGGATAACAACGTGTATTGATACTGCGCACGGCTCGCGCGCGTTGAGATCTGGATGTCCTGCGTGGCTTGGAAATACACGGTCATGCCGGCAACGCCGGCAACGGCACGTTTGAGCCGCGCGACGATCTCTTCGACTCGCGCGCGACGATCATCTTGCGGTTTCAAGCTGATGGCGAGCCGTCCAGCATTGGGCGTGGCATTGATCGGGCTGACGCCAATGACGGATATGACCCCGGTCACGTCTGGATCGGACCGGATCGCGTCTTCCACCAGGCGCTGGCGACGCTGCATTTCTGTGAAAGAGACGTCGGTGCCCGCTTCCGTCACTGCGGTGATCAGGCCGGTATCCTGCAACGGCAGGAATCCCTTGGGTACCACAATATAGAGAACGATCGTAGTGACGAGTGTCGCCAGGGTAACAATCAGCGTTTCGCGCTGGCGTTCCAGAACCCACTCGAGGCTTCGCCGATAGGCGTCGACTGTGCGCTCGGTCAAGTCGTGGAAGCGGGCGGTGAAGATGTTGCCCGTGCTGCCGTCAGACTCTCCAACATGCCGCAGCAGCCGCGCACACATCATTGGCGTCAGCGTCAGCGAGACGATGGCCGAAGCCACCACCGCGATGGTGAGAGTGAGTGCGAATTCGCGGAACATGCGCCCGACCAGGCCGGTCATGAACAACAGCGGGATGAACACTGCTATCAGCGATAGCGTCAGCGAGATCACCGTGAAGCCGATTTCCTTTGCGCCGCGCAGTGCCGCCTCTAGCGCGCCTTCGCCATCTTCTATGTGGCGGACAATGTTTTCGATCATGACGATCGCGTCGTCAACCACGAAGCCGGTGCCAATGGTCAATGCCATCAGCGACAGATTGTCGAGCGAGAAGCCGCAGAACCACATCACCCCGAAGGTGGCAATCAGCGACAATGGCAATGCAACGCCGGCAATAATGGTGGCGCGGATGGTGCGCAGGAAGATCAGCACGACCAGCACCACCAGCGCGATGCTGAGCACCAGTGTGAACTGCACATCGTGAATTGAGGCGCGTATGGTGGTGGTGCGGTCGTTGACGATCGTGAGCTGGGCGCCGGCCGGCATCGCGCGCCGCAGGCGCGGCAGTTCGGCGCGGACGCGTTCCACCGTCTCGATTACGTTGGCGCCGGGCTGGCGCTGCACATCGATCACGATCGAGGGTTGGCCCCGGTACCAGGCGCCAACCTTGGTGTTCTCCAGTCCCTCGACCACGTCGGCGACGTCACTGATCCTCACCGGCGCGCCGTTGCGGAACGCCACCACGATGTCCTTGTAGGCATTGGCGGCCGTAATCTGGTCGTTTGCGGCAATGGTGTAGGACTGGTGCGCGCCGTCGAGTGCTCCTTTGGGACCGGCGACGTTCGCACCGACGATCGCCGTGCGCAGATCCTCGAGGGCGATGCCATAAGCGGCGAGCCGCGACAGGTCCGCCTGAATACGGATCGCGGGCCGGATATTGCCCTGCACCGAGACATGGCCGACGCCCGTCACCTCGGAGAGTCGCGGCGCCATGATCGTGTCGGCCATATCGCTGAGCGTGCGCAGGTCGATCGTCTGCGATGTGATCGCGAGCGTGATGATCGGCGCGTCGGCCGGATTCACTTTGGAATAAAGCGGAGGGTAAGGCAGATTGCGCGGCAGCGTGGAGGCGGCAGCATTGATCGCCGACTGCACGTCCTGCGCGGCGGCGTCGATGTCACGGTTCAGGTCAAATTGCAGCGTGACCTGACTAATTCCAAATGAACTTGACGAGGTCATTGTCTGCAGCGCTGGGATCTGCCCGAATTGCCGTTCCAGTGGTGCGGTAACCAGGGCGGCGATGGTGTCAGGATTGGCGCCGGGCAGCTGGGTTGTGACTTGGATTGTCGGGAAATCCACCTGCGGCAGTGCGGAAACCGGTAGCCACCAGTAGCCGAGGAATCCACCGAGCATCACCGCGACGCCGAGCAGGGACGTGGCGATCGGCCGGTGAATAAATGGCGACGAAACGCTCATTGCTGCGCGTTCGGTCTTGCGTTGCCGCCCCGCTGCCTTTGCTGTTCGTCCCGCGGTCGCGCGCCTTGCGGAGCTGCCGGCGCATTGGCGCTGCCGATCGAAACTTTGCTGCCATCAGTCAACCGGACGAAACCGGTGGTGACGACGCGCTCGTTCGGCTCTATGCCGGATCTTACGACAGTCTGCGTCTCATCTTGCTTCTTCACCACGATCGGCCGCACGGCCACTGTGTTGTCGTCTCTGACCACATAGACGAAGGTGCCGTTCGGTCCACGCTGCACCGCGCCGGTCGGGATCACCACCACCTGTTTGAGCGTGTCGATCAGCAGGCGGATATTGACGAACTGCCCCGGCCACAACTGCAAGTCGGTGTTGGGAAATTCGGCCTTCAGCTTTACCGTGCCCGTGGTCTGATCGACCTGGTTATCCACCACCCGGAGCACGCCGCGGTCGATCACCTCGTCATTGTCCGAGCGCAGGGCGTCGACCGAGAGCGGGCCCCTGCCGAAGGCTGCATTTACCTGCGGCAAATCCTGCTGCGGCAGATTGAACATCACTGAGATCGGCTTGAGCTGGGTAATCACAACGATTGCCGGCGAGCTGGCGGTGTGGACGATATTGCCCTCATCGACCTGGCGGATGCCGGTGCGGCCGTCGAGTGGCGCAGTGATGGTCGTATAACCGAGCATCGCCCGCGCATTGTCGATCGCAGCCTGATCGGCTTGCACGATTGCGGTGTTCTGTGCCACCAAGGCTCGCTGGGTATCGGCCTGTTGCTTGTTGATCGCGTTGGTTGCGGCTAGTTTCTCATAGCGCTCGAGATCGAGCTTGGAATTGGCAAGCTGCGCTTCGTCCTGCGCTTTCTTGGCCACCGCCTGGTCGAGCTGGGCCTGATAGGTGACTGGATCAATCCGCGCCAACACGTCGCCTTTCTTGACATCCTGGCCTTCACTGTAATTGACGGCAAGCAGCTTGCCGTCGACCTGCGGACTGACAGTCACGGTATTGAGTGCTTTGATCGTGCCGACGGCGTCGAGAAAGACCGGCACGTCGGCGCGCGATACGGTCGCGACGAGCACCGGCACCGGTCCTTCGGTGCCAAAGCGGCTGGCCCGTCGCTGCTGCGCCGCCGGGCTGAAGACGTAATAGAGCGCAGCGACAATAGCGATCAGAATGATCGCGATCGCAAGTGTGCGACGCTTGCTGCCGCGCGCCTTCGCCAGAAGCTGCTTGGGAAATTCACCGTGCATCGGCGGCTTCTATGGGTTTTGGCAGCCAGCCACCCCCGAGCGCCTGATAAAGACTCACGATTGCCTGCACATGGGCTAGGCGTGCCACCACCAGCGCGTCCTCGGCCAGGTAGAGCGTCTGTTGCGTTTGCAGTACGGTGACCAGGTCGATAGTGCCCTCGCGCAGGCGCTGCTCGGATATGTCGAAGGCGCGCCGCGAGCTCGTCACCACATCGCGTTCAAGTTTTTCGCGCTCTGCAGTTTTCCGAATATCGTCGAGCGCGTTTTCGACATCGGCGAAGCCCGATATCACCGCCTTGCGGTACGTCTGCAGCAGTTCGTCTTGAATTCCCTTTTGTAGATCGAGATTACCAAGCAGCGCGCCACCATGGAAAATCGGCTGCGCCAAACTGGCCGCGGCCGTGTAGATCACCGATTCCGGCCGCAGCAGCAGCTTGAGAAACGCGCTCTCATAGCCGCCTTCGCCGGTGAGCCTGATGCTCGGGAGGAATTGTGCCCGCGCATTCGCAACATTGGCGTTTGCGGCGGCGAGATTGGCTTCGGCTTCGCGAATGTCGGGACGTTGCGTTAGCAGTTCAGACGGCAACCCGGGCGTCACGCGTGGATAGGCGATACTGCGTAAACTTCCGCCGCGGATGTTCACGCTCTCAGGCGAGCGTCCCATAAGCACCGCGAGCGTAACCCGGTTAAGTCGCAGCGTCTGTTCGAGCGGCGGAATGACGGCGCGCAGATTGTTCACAAGGCTTTCCTGCTGCGCAGTATCGAGCGCGGAGGCGGTGCCTGCCTGAAGCCTCTGGTTAATCAGATTGAGCACGCGAGTCGCGCTCTCAAGATTCTGGCGCGCGACGCGCAAGCGGTCCTGTGCGGCCAACACCTGGAAATAGACATTGGCGGCAGCGATCATGGTGGTAAGGCCGACGACCTCACGATCGTAGCGTTTGCCGACTGCAGTTTCCTCGGCCGCGCGCACCAAGGAGCGGTTCTTGCCCCAGAAGTCGATCTCATAGCTGGCGTCGAGCGTAGCCTTCAGGCTGTCGGTGATGATGGCGACGCTGGCACCCGACCGCGAAATGCTGATAACGCTCGTGCTACCGGTGGTCTTGGACTGTTGATTTTGCTGGGCGTTGCCGTTGAGATCGATAATCGGCAACAGCGCGGCGCCGGCGATACGGGCATTCGCATCGGCCTGCACGATGCGGGCAATCGCCGCGGCTATATCGAGATTGCCCTCGCGCGCTGCTTCGATGATTTCGGTCAGTTCGCGTGATCGAAACGCGTGCCACCAGTCGAGCGGCGGAACAGCGGCTTCTGCCACGACGGGATTACGCGGACCAAAGGTATAAGCCGGTGGAATATCGAGCCCCGGTTCGGGCTTGTCGCCGGTCAATAGGCAGCCGCCAAGGGGCAGCGTGAGGCAAATACCCTGAAGCATGGTCCAAAACGGGCGCCCCCGCGCTTTCGTTCCCGCCTCCTTTGCCTTCCCCGCCCCTTGCATTCCCAAGACTTTCAGAACCCGGCCAATAGCGACTCTTTTACTAATTCTACTACCGTTTGTCGCTGACGGGTCTGCCTCCTGGGGGCCAATTGGCCAAAGCCTGTCGGCCAGCCGGCGAGATTTTCGCCGCGATATTGGCAAACACGCCCTGGACCGTCTGGTCGTAGGCTAGTCGCGCTGCCCGCGTCTGGGCGGTCGCCGCGCGCATGGCCTCGACGTCGAAGGGCTCTTGCCGCAGCACGTCGTGAATATGTTGGCGCGCAGAATGGTATTTTGTCTGCGCATCGTCGATGGCCGCGTGGTTTTCATTAATTAGGCCGCGCAGGATGTCGGCATCGGGGAGCGGCAGCGTCGCCGCCAATCGCTCGACGCGCACGAACACATTGGGATCCCAATAAGACGGCGCCGGCGCACGGATCGCCATGGCCACTGCGACGCCCACGAAAAACAGGTTGAGCGCGAGCGAGCCGAGCAGCAGCCGGCGCGAAGAGCCATGCGTTACGGCCGGAACGGCATGGGCGATGCTCATGGCCGCCCTCCAGTGAATGCGTCGGGCTCGAACGTGATCGCGCCGATACCGCCGCCACCGACAAAAGCGGACGGCGCATCCGGACCGTCAAACCGTCGGTCAAGGCCGGCGATGCCGACGAAGAAACCGAGCGCGGCGCAGCAAGCGAGAGCCGCCATGCGCGGCCAGGCTGGCGTGAACTCCCAATTGAGTAGCACAGGGGGCAGCCGCCACAGCGCCTGCTTTTGCCGGGGCAGCGGGCCGCTCAGCCGTGCGAGCACACGCTCTACCGCAGCCTCGTCGGTGGGCGGTGCCTGCATGTGGCGCCTCAGCGCCTTGTCGAAAAATTCGTCGAGCTGCTCATTGGTCATTTCACTCAT
>DASSLE010000063.1:0-5718 GCA_035689725.1 Pseudolabrys sp. | reverse complement strand
CCGTTATTAGGCCGTCTCGCGATTCATACTGGCATCGATCTGCGTGGCGATGTCGGCGTGCCGGTGAGAGCAACGGCGACTGGCAAGGTGACTTTTGCGGGCCGACAAGGTGGCTACGGAAATATGGTCGAGATCAGTCATGGCAACGGGCTCGCAACCCGCTTTGGCCATTTGTCCGAGATCAGCGTGAAAATCGGCCAGGTTGTCCGTATTGGCGAAATGGTCGGCAGGATTGGATCGACCGGCCGTTCAACCGGTCCGCACCTGCATTATGAGACACGGGTCAACGGCGAAGCGGTCGATCCGCAGAAATTTCTGCACGCCGGGTTAACGCTAGACGACAGTCTAGACGCGATGGCATTGCCCGTCGAAAGCCACGCAAAAAAATCGGCGGCATTCGCGGTTCAGTTGGCGAATTTCGATTCGCGATAATCCGCATAGCTGCCGGTGCATGCTTTAGGGCCAACCGATGGCGGCATGGAGAAGGTTAGTTTCAAGTAGCACTCCCTCCGCCAACCATCGAAGTCAAGTGCTAAATATTTAAGTCAGATTTTCTGGTCGACGCGTTTGGTCCCACTTTCGGTCCCAATTTCTGCGAAGCCATCAGTCCTTAGCCCAAGAGGGTACGTTCTTTTAAGCGACGTGGCGTTTGTCATTTTGGTATTTAGAAAGCTAAACTTCCGTCTCCGCGCCGCTCTAGAGTTCGCTGGACTACGCTGGCTTCCATCATCAGACTCGCCCGCATTTGGCTTTACACAAAGATGCGCCCTTACGGCGAGTCGTCCAACGGTTTGGCAGCATTCGCCATCCCCGTTCTGGCCGGGCTACATCACCAATATGTCCGGATATAATTTTCGGAAAGGACAGCCCAGCAGGAGAGGATTTGGCCGGCTGGCCACACCCTCGCTGCCTGGTGTGTTTGTCCATGGGTAACTCTGCATTCGATTTGCCAGACTTAATTTTGGGACACTCGACACCTTGGTTTCGACGTCGGCTGGGACTTAGACCAAGCACTTACATCCAAAGATCGGTGCCGTTATTCGTGGCACGACGGTACATTCCCTAGGCTTGAGTTTTATCCTTCTCATCCACTGAGGCTAGCACATCCTGCAATGGTGGCAGACCGCGCCTCTTCAACTCGGCCCTGATTTCGGCCACCGTTGGATATCTGACCGGCCTATCACTATCGATCGACTCTATTAGCTGCGGCGACGCTGCGTTTAATCAAGCAAGCCAGCGTTCACAAATACGGCCCGTCAACATCGCTAGGGCGTAACGCGAGCGGAGATAAGCTTGATAAGATCGTCGACGACAAATCTGGATTCCAAAATTTGAAGCCCCGCTTTCAGGGCCCGTTCTTCTGTTCGACGATCAAAGCTCGCGCCATAAGCCCAGGCAATCCAGGGCTCCCAAAGCCTTGTAAGACTGCGCCTGAACATTCCCTGCGGACGCACATACTCCAAGATTCGGATCATGCCGCCGACCTTAACGACCCGGCCGAGTTCTCGGAGTGCATCAACCTGCAATTCGTCGGGAAGAACGCAAAACAGAAACGCGGCGACCGCGGCGTCGAAGCTCGCATGCGGAAAATCAAGCCTGGTTACATCCATCACCATCAGCTCGATCGAGGCGGACGACGCCTTTGATCGACGCGCGGCACGTGCGAGCATTGCAGGGCTCGAATCGATTCCAACGACACTGGAGCCGGGCGGGTAAAAGGGAATATTTCGTCCGGTACCAACTCCGGCTTCCAACAGCCGACCCGACAGTCCCCGGAAGAGCAATGGTCTGATGTATCGATATCGTCCATATTCGAACGGCAGATCGAGCAGATCGTAAAGCGGTGCAATCCGCTGATATCGATCAAAGTTATTTGTCTGGCGATGGCTCAAATCGGAAAAAACTTCTTTGCGTAAGTTCGGACGCAGTGCCATTCATGATACTGCGTGTACCGAAAACCTTA
This sequence comes from Pseudolabrys sp., assembly GCA_035689725.1. Classification (GTDB taxonomy): domain Bacteria; phylum Pseudomonadota; class Alphaproteobacteria; order Rhizobiales; family Xanthobacteraceae; genus Pseudolabrys. Next base: position 3,755 of record DASSLE010000063.1, on the reverse strand, counting down.
TCCGCATTGATTAGCTGACGGAATCGCCTAACGTTAGTGGACAATGTTCTCACTGTTCCGCTTCATCCTGGCTGTCTTGGCCTCAGCATTCAAGTCGAAGTACCGGCTTGAGGCAGAGAATGCCACGCTCCGACATCAGTTGATTGTTTTGCGGCGTAAGATTCAGCGCCGGGTCGGGCTGACGAACAACGATCGCTGGTTTCTTATCCAGCTATATCGATGGTTCCCGTCGATTTTGCGGGTCGTCACAGTCGTTCAGCCTGAGACGCTCTTGAGGAACCGTTTTGGTATGCCGTTTGAGATAGGTCAACAAGGGCTGGGCTGCATTGCCGCATTATTCGCGCCTAACCCCAGCATCGAGATCGAGCCATGTCCAATACAACGCTCCTGTTAACGCGTTGCATATGATTTGTAGCGACGGTATGGGCTTATGAAAGCAGACAGAACGATGAACCAAGTTCCCTCTAGAACGCTCGCTGAAATCAATTGTCCGCGACACAAATGATCAGAGTTCCAATGGTTCGTACGATAGCGCTGGTCTTCGTTGCTTTTATCGGCGTTTTGGCTGGCGCAGGAGCCTTGCTTGCGCAAACGGCTAGGCAATCGCCCATGCAGCACGCGCAAATGGGTGGCCACGACATGGGCAGTCCGCATGAGATGGACGTCCATCACTCGTTTGGCAATGCCGAGCAATGGGCCAAGGAGTTCGACGATCCGAGCCGCGATGCCTGGCAGAAGCCGGATGAAGTTCTGGACGCGTTGCACCTGCAGCGAACCGACAAAGTTGCCGACATCGGCGCCGGTACTGGCTATTTCAGCGTGCGAATCGCCAAGCGCGTACCGGATGGCACGGTCTTCGCCGTCGACATAGAACCGGACATGGTGCGTTATCTTGGCGAGCGGGCGAAACGTGAGCACTTGAACATAGTCGTGCCCGTTCTGGCGAGTGCGGACAGCCCCAATCTCCCCGAGCCGGTCGACCTCGTTCTCGTCGTGGACACCTATCACCACATGCAAAACCGCGTCGCATACTTTAGCAAGCTGAGACAGTTGTTGCGGCCCAACGGACGGGTCGCGATAATCGATTTCAAGGTTGATGCGCCGGAGGGGCCGGCACCTCAGTTCCGCAACCCGCCCGAAAAGGTGACTGCAGAACTTGAACAAGCTGGCTATAGACTCGTCGCAAGCCATCCGTTCCTGCCGATGCAATACTTCCTCGTACTTCAGCGCAATGCGTCGTGACGCGGAGTTCGTCCTTCGAAGAGGATCGCTGCTGGCCACTTTGCGAGGAGATCACGCGCAAACCGCGACTCCTGCATTTTCGCAGCGCGGTCGCCTTGGTGATTGCGAACACCATTGGAACCGGCGTCTTTACGACGTCCGGGTTTGCGCTGGCTGACCTTGGCGATCCGTCCGTCGTCATGCTGGCTTGGTTGGTTGGTGGCTTCTACGCCATCGCCGGGGTCGTCATCTATTCCGATCTGGCGCACAGGTATCCGGAATCCGGAGGCGAATACGTCTTTCTGCGACGAACTCTTCATCCCGCGCTCGGCACGGCCGCGGGATGGATTTCACTGGTGGCGGGTTTCACGGTGCCGATCGCTGTCGCCGCGCTGGGCGCGGAGCTATATCTCTGCCGTGCTTTGGGGGTGAGCCCCGGGCGGCCATGGATCGCGACCGCCATAGTCTTCAGCCTCGGCCTGCTCCATGCCTCGGTGCCGGAGAAAGGAGTTACCGTCCAGAACGTCGCGGTCTCGATCAAGGTCGGCGTGATTGCCACGTTTATCACCTTCGGCGCGGCGACTATCGTTGGCACGGCGGCAACGGCTTCCGCGCGCCTGCCGGAGACATTCTCGCCGCTGGCCTTCGCTGGCTCGTTGGTCTGGATTTCTTACGCCTATTCGGGATGGAACGCCGCAGTCTACGTCACCGGGGAAGTCGAGGGCGCAGCCAGAGCGGTCGGCCGAGCCCTGTTGACCGGCACGATCTTGGTTATCGCACTTTATCTCGGCGTAAGCGCCGTCATTCTTTACGGCGCGCCGCAAGAGCAAATAAAGGGCATTGCGGAATCAGGCGCAGTCGCCGCCCGCGCACTCGGCGGCGCTCGTGCCGAACTCGCCTTGAGTGTCCTAATTGCGCTTGCGCTTTTGACCTCGGCATCCTCGATGATTCTAAGTGGGCCACGTGTTTATGCTCGAATGGCGCAGGACGGCATCCTACCCAAGGTCTTGGGACGGCTGCATGGAGATCATCCGAAAATAGCTATTCTTGCCCAGACGGCCTTGAGTCTAGTGGTAATCTGGGCCGCCGGGCTTCGCGAATTGCTGCAGTTCGCCGGCGTCACGCTAAGTTTGTCAGCTGGCGTCGTTGTCCTGGGATGGTTCCGCCACGATGTACTTTCCAAATGGTCCTTTGCGCGAGTCTTGAAAGCGGGCACAGCCGCTTTCTTCCTGGCAGTGACCGCCGGGATAGCAATCGCCACCCTGACAGCGGGTACGGGCTCGGCAGTCGCCGCTGCGCTTTTGATCGGCTGGGGTTTGTCGATACACGCTTTGGCGCATCTTCGGACTGGCTCGAGGCCAAGGTGATGTATTTGAAATCGGCCGTTTCAACATTGACCGAGCAACGGGATTACCTCGATTGAAATTGTCGGGTCGGGCGAACCTAGGGTTCGGGTAGTCTCAACGCGATCCGCGCCCATCTTGCCGAATTTGGCATCGTGGCGCCGGTCGGACGCAAAGGTGTCGAACAGCTGCTCAATGTTGTCACCAATTCGGAAGACAAACGGATATGCCTGCGGTCCAAAAAGCGACAGCAATAAAATGAATAAGTTGAGCTTAAATTACGGCTATTGTCGCGAGTCTTCTCAGCCTCGCGATCGGAACGGCTCGAAGTGTAGGAGTGGCGAGCGCTAACGACACAGCGCGAAAATTTGTCTCTAAGGCGAGTCGCAAGGATCCGGCCGACGAAGCGAGCCCCCGCAGTCCTGCTCCACAGGAGCTGTGCTGTTGGGAGCATTCAATCCTGCGACCGGGTAAAGGGAACAAAGCGTACAAGGATAACGGTGCGCGTCTTGGTCTCACCCGGTGCGATCTTTTCGACGACCGTGAGTTGCTGTGTGGCGGAGGCGGGTCCTAGCGGCATGACGAGCCGACCACCCACTTTGAGCTGCTCGATCAGCGGCGGCGGTACATGTCCGAGTGCAGCTGTCACGACAATTGCATCGAACGGGCCGCACTCCGGCCAGCCATGGTAACCGTCGCCAACCTTTACGCTCACATTGTCATAACCGAGGTCTCCCAGCAGTTTTGCGGCGACTTTGCCAAGTGCAGGTACAATTTCAATGGTACAGACCTTTCGCACCAGCCGCGCTAGTATTGCGGCCTGATAACCAGAACCCGTGCCAACCTCCAGGACCGCATGGTCCAACTTGACCTCAGCGAGATGGGTCATTAGGGCAACTATGAACGGCTGCGATATTGTCTGGCCCTGGCCAATTGGAACCGGCATGTCCGCGTATGCGACCGAGCAAGAACCCGCGGGAATGAATCGATGGCGTTCCGTTTGCCCCACGGCCTGCAGGACGCTCTCCGAGATGCCTTCCGGTCCCAAAACGCCGGCGTCGGATCGCGCGTAGGCCCGAATGGTTTCGACCATCGCGGCGCGTTCGCGGACGCATTGTGCGTCCTCTGCCATTGCTTCACGTGCGACAGCAATCAACACGAGCAGCAGCAATTTCTTCATCATCGTGTGGG
>DASSLE010000062.1:0-5666 GCA_035689725.1 Pseudolabrys sp. | reverse complement strand
GCAGTATCCGGGCCAACTTACCCGCGCTGCGGTCGAGCTCGCCAAGGACTGGCGCACCGACCGCTATCTGCGCCGCCTCGAAGCCATGATGATCGTCGCTGACGCTAACGTCTCGTTGGTACTCACTGGCACGGGCGACGTGTTGGAACCGGAAAATGGCGTCATAGGCATCGGCTCGGGCGGCAATTACGCCCTCGCCTCCGCGCGGGCGCTGCTCGACGGGCCACTCGATGCCGAAGCTATCGTCCGCAAGTCGCTCGACATCGCTGCCGAGATTTGCGTGTTCACCAACCGCAACGTCACAATAGAGAGTTTGAAGGCATGACAGCGTGCCCTGGACGCGGCGCCGCACGCAGCGCAACGAAGTGGTGCGCCGCTGATCCGGGACCGTCGCAAATTCTGAATTCGTAATGATCCCAAGTCTGCAGCGCATCACTCCGTGCTGCGCTGCGTCCGGGAAAAGAGGCTAAATGACCGACTTCTCCCCCCGCGAAATCGTTTCCGAGCTTGACCGCTTCATCGTCGGCCAGAACGACGCCAAGCGCGCGGTTGCTATCGCCCTGCGTAATCGTTGGCGGCGATTGCAGCTCGACGAGAAACTGCGCGAGGAAGTTCTGCCGAAAAATATCTTGATGATCGGCCCGACTGGTGTCGGCAAGACGGAGATTTCCCGGCGCCTCGCCAAGCTTGCCGGCGCACCGTTCCTCAAGGTCGAAGCAACCAAGTTTACCGAGGTTGGCTACGTTGGGCGCGATGTCGAACAGATCGTTCGCGACCTGGTCGAGATTGGCATTGCGCTCGTTCGCGAGAGGAAGCGCAAGGACGTGCAGGCGCGCGCCGAGCAATCAGCGGAAGAGCGCGTGCTCAATGCCCTCGTCGGTCCCGGGGCAAGCCCGGCGACGCGCGAGAACTTTCGCAAAAAGCTGCGCGATGGCGAACTCAACGATAAAGAAATCGAGATCGAGGTGCAGGCGGGCGGCGCCAGCATGCCGATGTTCGAAATTCCCGGCATGCCAGGTGCGCAGATGGGCGCCATTAATATCGGCGACATTTTTGGAAAGCTGGGTGGGGGCCGTACCAAGACGCGCCGCGTCACCGTCGAGGAATCGCACGATATTCTGGTCAATGAGGAATCCGACAAGCTCCTCGACAATGAACAGCTCGTGCAGGAGTCGATACGCGCCGTCGAGCAGAACGGCATTGTTTTTCTCGACGAAATCGACAAGATCGCCGGCCGCGAAGGCTTCCGCGGCGCCGACGTGTCTCGCGAGGGCGTGCAGCGCGATCTGTTACCGCTGATCGAGGGCACCACCGTCAATACCAAGCACGGTCCGGTAAAGACGGATCACATCCTCTTCATCGCTTCCGGCGCGTTTCACATCTCCAAGCCGTCGGATCTGCTGCCCGAGTTACAGGGCCGCCTGCCGATCCGTGTTGAGCTCAAGGCGCTTACCCGCGATGATTTCCGTCGCATCCTGACCGAGCCGGAAGCCTCATTGATCAAGCAATATGTCGCTCTGATGGGCACGGAAGGCGTCACGCTCGAATTCACCGAGGATGCGATAGACGCCATCGCCGACATCGCAGTAGCAGTGAATTCATCGATCGAGAACATCGGAGCTCGGCGCTTACAGACGGTTATGGAACGCGTGCTCGACGAGGTGTCGTTCACGGCACCCGACCGGTCCGGTGAGACAGTCAAAATCGACGCCGCTTATGTGCAGAAACACATCGGCGATCTCGCCAAGAACGCGGACTTGAGCCGGTTCATTCTATAGATCGGCCCCGGCGTTTACTGGTCCCGCTTCCGTCGTATGCGAACGTAAAGCGCCCCTTCGCCACCGTGAGCAACATGCGCGTCCTCGAAACCGATGACCAGCATGCGAAATTCCGGGAGCCCCAGCCACTGCGGCACCTGTCGCTTCAGGACTCCCCGCTGCCCTTCACTCGCGCGCGCCCCCTTGCCGGTAATCACCAATACGAGCCGCGCGCCACGAGAGCTTGCTGCACGCAGGAAGCGTAACAACGCTGCGTGGGCCTCGCTTTGCGTAAGCCCGTGCAGATCGAGGCGGCCGCCGATCATTTCCTTGCCGCGCGCGACGCGCTGTTTCATGCGGCGGCCAAGCGGTGCGAGCGGCGGCAGTTTCTTTTCTGTCAGTAGAGGCGTATTCGGCGCCGGTTTCGCAGCATGCGCCGCCGGCCGCGCCGAGCTGGCCGTCTGCGCGCCATCGTCATCGTCAGTCGCTGTGGATTCTCGTAGCGGCGCAATGGATTTGGTGACTGTCGTCCACAGCACACGTTCTTCCGATGAAAGAACGCGGCGCCGTTTGCCGTCGCCGGAATTCATTGTTTCAGAGGCGCGGCTTAGGCCGTCGCGCTGGCACACTCGCCGTTGTTGCAGTGGTCGCACGCGCAGCCGCGGTAACGGTCATCGGTCGTGGTTTCGGTAGTGGGATATCCGTCGCCGCCGCCACTGCGGCGCCGCTTACAGCCACGCTCTGCGGGGCCAACATTACGAATTGTCCGTACTGCTTGATGCGGCCGGCGATGTGGCTGATTTCCTCACCATGGCCGAAATAAATATCGGCGCGCGCCGGCCCGACGATTGCCGAGCCGGTATCCTGCGCAAACAGCAGGCGGCGGAATTTTGTTTCCGGTTTTTCGCTGTCGATCGGAAGGTCGGCATCAATCCAGATCGGCGTGCCATAGACATGGATGCGCTTGTCCACCGCCAGTGAACGTCCGGGCGTGAGCGGCACGCCTTGCGCGCCGATGCATTCGTCATGCGCGCCCAACGCAGTCTCCTGAAAGAACACAAATGAACGGTTTTTGCGGCGCAACTCTTTACCTTCTTCCGGGTTGGCCTCCATAAAGTCGCGGATCTTGTCCATCGACATTTCTTCCTTGGAGACGATGCCGCGATCGATCAGGAATTTGCCGACCGGCGTATAGGGCTGCCCATTGCTCGCTATATAGTTGAGGCGCAACACCTTGCCGCTGTCGAGCTTTACGCGGGTAGAACCCTGGATCTGAGCGAAGAATGCATCGATCGGATTCTTGACGTAGCAAATCTCCAATTCCTTGCCGGCCAATGCGCCGTCCTCGATCTTGGTGCGATCGAGATCGGGAAATACCTTACTTTGACGCCCCTTCACCGTCTCGGCCGGCGCGGCATAGATCGGAACCGTATATTCGTCGCTTGGGAAGCGGGATCCGTCCACCTCGGTTTCGTAGTAACCGGTGAAGAATCCTTCCGTCTGGCCGGCCGGCTTCACCCGTACCGGTTTGAAATTGTCCTCGAAGAAGGCCCGCGCATGGTCGCGGTCAAGTTGACCGGCTGCCGCCGCTCGTTCACACACCTTGAACAATGCGCCTAAAACCGGCCGTGCAGAACGCATCGCTTTCGCCGTATTGAGAATGGGACCACAGCTTTTCAGGAACGTATCAAAGGCGGCGGCGTGGTCGTCATCCTTCCAGCCATCAAGTGCAGAAAAACTGAGCCGTTCGGCCTGTGCGCTGCGAAGGTTTATGCCCCCGGCCGCCAACGTGGGCGCGCTTGCGGCCGCGATGAACCAAAACCCGAAACCCAATATAGAGAGCGAACGAAAATTGGGCTCTGGCATGAGCTCATTGCCCCGCTTCGGTGGCGAGGAGTTTCCAATTTGGATCGCGTGAAGTTACGTCGCGGCCGAATGTCCAGACATCGGTGATATCGGTCACCCGCTCTGCATTGCCGTCGATCACGTTACCGTCCTTGTCGCGCGTCACTGAGACCAGCTTGGACTGGAAGCGCACCGTCACCTGCGCGTTGCGTCCGCGAAGTTCGGCGGCGGTGATGTCCGCGTTGTCGATGGACACAAAGCGACTCTCCACCGTTTCACCGCGCTTCTCACGTTCGCTGATGGCGCCCTCGAAACCATCATAAACTTCGCGGGCAAGCAAATTTTTCAACGTGCGTCGGTCACCTTCGGCGTAGGCATTGACGATCATTTCATATGCCGCGCGCGCACCGGTAACGAAATGTTTGGCATCGAAATTGGTGTCGGCACCCGCGATAGCATCGAGGCCACTTGCGATGGTCGAGCCCGGCTCGGCGATGCCCTTCCAGCGTTCGGGAGAAGCCTCGACCGGCTCAGCCGGCTTGGGCGCAGCGCTCTCTGCGCTGCGATTGGGCAAAGCGACAATTTTTTCCGTGGCAGGCCGCACCGGCTCGCGCGCAGAATAAGGATCGTAAGGCGGACGCTCCCGCCCGGTGCGCTGACCGAGCACGCTTCGCAATCGCAGGAAGATGAACACCGCGAGTGCCAAGAAAATGATGGTGTAGATATCAAACACGTCTCGCATGCTTTCGGCTACCGTAGCGGCCCGTTGGCCAGATCAGCGTTTGCGGCCCGTCGCCGGCGAGACGACCGAGCGGCCGGCTTCGCCGCTATCGCATCCGCCGGTGGCCACGCCAACCCTTGGGGCCGGGCCTCGCGCCAGAATCTCGGCGCAATTCAGGTCTCTCGATTGAACCTTAGACGATCAGGACGCCGAGGCCAACATCAGCCAAGCAGAGAAAACTGTGATCAATGTGGCAAAATGGACATTATTGGCGGTACTGGCTCTGCCAATTCTGGAACTTGCCGTGTTCATTGCGGTGGCTGCGATAGTCGGCTTTGGCTGGGCGTTGAGCCTCGTGCTATTCGCTCATCGGCCTGCTGATCCTGCGCCACCTCGGCAGTGCTCATTTCACCCGCATGCGGGTTGTTTTGGAGCGGGGAAGCTTTACTGCGTTACACGCGGACAATCGTGGCGGGCCAGGTCATATTTGCCGGGATTCCACTGCTAATTCCGGGATTTATCACCGAAATCGTGGCTCTAATTCTGCTTATCGCCGCCCCTCCGCCGAGCCCTGAGTGCATTTGGAGGTGGCGTCGCACCTGCCCGCAATGATGGCGTGGTCGATCTCACCCCCGACAATGGCATCAGCTACCCGATCCCTCATTGCCCGACCGTCGCAAAGACGGACGCGATCGCCGAGCCGCACACGGTCCTAAATAGTGCGGGCCGGTTTGGGAAAAGATCGTGCCGGCGCAGAACAATACCGTCCTTGTTCCCCTCGTGACCCTATGTTAGCCAACCGCCGCGCAATTAAGTACGTGGCGCGAGGGAGTGTTCATGACGACGACTAACGGCGGCCCGGCGCCGACCGCGGCGCAGGACATGCAGCCGCAACTCACTGTGGTGTCCCAATATATCAAGGACTTTTCATTCGAGAACCCGAACGCGCCGCAGTCGCTCACCAGCCGTCAGGAACAGCCGCAGATCGGTATCCAGATTAATGTAGGAGCCAACCCGCTTTCCGATACCGATATCGAGGTGGTGATCAAACTCGAAGGCAAGGCAGAAACCGGCAGTAATTTATTATTTCGCTTCGAGTTGGAATTTGCGGGCGTGTTCCGCATCCGCAATGTTCCGCAAGAAAGCCTGAACCCTGTGGTGTTGATCGAATGCCCTCGCCTGCTCTTCCCGTTCGCCCGCGAGATCATCGCGACTGCTGTCCGGAATGGCGGCTTTCCACCGCTCCTGCTCGATCCGGTAGATTTCGTCGGCCTCTATCGGCAGAAGATGGCGCAGCAGCAGCCAGCGGCGACGCCGACAGCGCGCGGTTGATGCTTCAACCG
>DASSLE010000061.1:0-2339 GCA_035689725.1 Pseudolabrys sp. | reverse complement strand
CAGAATAGGTTTTGTCAATGGATCCCCCTGCGATAGTCCTAACGCAGCATTCTTACAGAGACGCGATGTGTCCGCTATTGGCACTTAGCGGACAATCCGACCGCGCCCGCCTTTGTCCGCTATTGGAGTAACAGCGGACATTGACCAGCCGCTGCTCACTAATCTCGATTATCGACAGACAAGCTTTCGCTTAAGCCCCCGCGTGGTGCTCACCCATTGATAGCATGGGTCGTAGTAATATTCGTCAGCCGGTAGCGTGCCGTCGGTTAGCGAGTTTATTCCATAGGCGCGATAATGATCGCGATATGAATATCGAAGATAGTTGCCGGTGATGATCGGCTCAGCCGAGGCAAGCGCTGGTACCAACAACAAAAGGGTAATCGCTATCCATCTTTTCATAGCGAAAGCATTCCAAGGATCACCGGACGTTCGTCATTAAGTCGAACCAAATCATCTGAAAGTGTACCATGATCTTCCCTCCTATTCATTAAGCTCCAGTTTTGTCAGCAGGACCGTGAAGATACGCGCCTGAACGTCCGTTCCAATCACAACTGGCTCGATATTTTTGACGGAATAATTTGGCTTTGTCGATGCCGCGCCCACATCCTATCCTTTCGGTATTCGATCCCTAAGGCTGCCCTGGCCCAGTCAATTTAGCTGCAAATAAATATATTCCCAATTTACGCGAAGGATGAATCAGGCGGTGCGCTATTAAAACACGCCGATGCAGCCGCACCCGCGTTTGTCCGCTTTCGGACAATAGCAGACAAAGCCGGATTTTGGCCCGCGACGGTGTGTCCGCTAATGACCCAAAGCTGTCATTGTGACAACCGCCGAAGGATCAAACGGGCTTCATCGACAATCTCGCGCACGATGTCGCCAGCGGGCTGCAGCTTCGACACGAGACCAACGCTCTGTCCGGCCCAAAGTGACATGGCATCAATGTCGCCATCGGTATCTGAACCGGGTGTGTAGGACTGATACCGAACTATCGGTCCAGCCGTTCGTGATGTGGCAATTACTTCGCCCTCTCCTGGACGCTTACCGGAGGGCGGGTGTCCTGCGGTTTCCCAGCCTTCGACCGTTTTATTCCGCAAGATACGGTGAGGTGCTTTTGGCCACCGGACGTCGAATAGCTCTTCCGCGAAAACGGTATCGTTTTCTGTGGCCTGTAGCAGAAGTTCACGATATCGAGGATGGATGGTGGCCTCGCGACTCGCAAGGAAGCGGGTTCCAATCCAAACGCCTCCCGCGCCTAGCGCCAAAGCCGCAGCAAGGCCCCGCCCATCGGCTATACCACCGGCGGCGACCACAGGTGTCGGAGACACTGCATCAACCACGGCAGGTATGAGCGGCATTGTCGCCACTGTTCCCCGCACGTGGCCGCCCGACTCCCAGCCCTGCGCAACAACGATATCAACGCCACAGTCTACCGCCCGTTTGGCCTCCGTGGCCGAACCAACGGTATGCATCACAATTGCCCCGCCAGCCTTCGCACGCGGTACGAGTGATGACGGGTCACGCCAGAAGAACGAGATGACCGGAACACGCTCTTCGAGGCAGGCCTCGAGGCGCTCTTCTTGGGGGAAGTCTAGGTTCAAGTTAACACCGAACGGCCGCGCCGTTAGAGCGCGTGTTTCCTGGATCTGGTGCCGTATCGTGTCGGTGTCCGCACGCCAGAGTACTAGCATGCCGAGGCCGCCCGCGTTGCTTACGGCGGCCGCAAGGTTAGGACCGACGGCACCGCCCATCGGCGCTTGAATGATCGGCAGTTCAATCCCGAGGCGGTTGCAAAGAGCCGTCTTCATCTGGTGCACGTCCAATTCATGGTGGCTTCAAAACCAAAGCATCCGCAAGAGCCGTTGACAGTGTCAATCCGGTAGATGTTTGCATCTGGCACAAAGCGGACAATCCGACCGCACCCGCCTTCGTCCGCTATTGGACCATAGCGCACGGTGGCCACTCTGCTCTTGGGGTAAAGCGAATCCGGCACATCGCCATTCAATGACTACCAGTGCGGTGCTGTAACGGCACCCGTGAGCTAACGGAAAATTTTGAGGAGATCTTGCTATGAACAATCTATCCGCGAACGTACTAATTGGCCTGGCTCCTGGACGCTGTTTCTCGTCGTCCTGATGGAAGTGCTGCGGGCACGGCTCATCATGGCGAAGGCCGTCGCCGCAAATGAATTCAAGCCCGACAACTCCAACTTGTCGCCGTTCATGCAGCGGTTGGCCCGGGCGCACGCTAACTGCGTCGAGTGTGTGCCCATTTTCGGCATCCTATTGATTATGGCGCTGCTTACCAATCGAGTTGGCGTCACAAATCCTTTGGCCCCT
>DASSLE010000060.1:0-12904 GCA_035689725.1 Pseudolabrys sp. | reverse complement strand
GCAATTAGGTCGGCCCGGGAAGGGTGCGGACGATTTCCTTGAACCGATCCCACTCCGTCGCCGTCCAGATCTCGGTTTGCGCATGCCCGAAGGTTCGGATCAAGGCCGAAACCTTGGCCGCCGTTTCAATGTCGTCGGCGACAAAGACGTCGAGGTAATCGCACGGCCCGAGCACGGCATAGCTGCTGAGCCACTCCACGGCTGGGCACTCCTCCCGTATGCGCTTCATGACGTCGCGCTCGAGTTGTTCAAGGGAGCGCGGAGAACGGACGGCGTCGGTATTCAAGCGCGTCAACATGATGAACGTTGTCATGGCAGCACCTCCCGCTGGGACTGTAATAACGATAGTGACGACACTTGCGCGCGCCTTTGATGTCGATCAAGTGCAGCCGCGGTAAGCGGCATCTAGGATGTAATATTCAGTGGGTTGTGCCAGGCCGCGCGAAACACCAACACGGGGATGGTGCTATGGGTCAACACTTTCACCGTTTCACTGCCAAGGACGATCGCTGAGATTCCACGTCGGCCGTGAGAGGCCATTACAATCAAATCGCAGGATCTCCGTGCTGCCGTATCGATGATGGCCAAATAAGGCTGATCGTGTTCGATTTGTAGCACTTCGCAAGTCACCCCTGCGGCTGCCGCCGATTCTTTTGCCGAATCGAGGTATTTCGCAGACATCTGCCTCATCTGCTTTTGGTATTCCTCCAGAAATTCGATTGTCAAAGGCGGCTCAATAGCCCAAAGACGAAACGGTGCCGATACCGTCACCACGGTAACTTTGGCATTTACCGATTTTGCTAATGCCATGCCGTAGTCGATTGCTTTCTGCGACAACTCAGAACCATCGGTCGGGATCAAAATGTGTTTGTGCATGGTGTTAGTCCCTGCGGAGTGTGACCGATGCCGAGACCTGGGTTGAACTTAGATCCCATTAACCGGACAGAACGGCATTGATGGAAATCAAAAGGAGCCCTCAATGCCACCCGCATAAAATGGGCGCGCGAAGAAGATCACTGCGGGCATAAAATGAGCCCGCGTGGCGGGCCCCGATTGTCACGTTGACCCACGTCAAAGCCGCTCGAAGCCCATCATCTAGTTTGATTGCCTCGATTAGCCCGAGGCCGGCCATGGAATGGGACCGAATACGAAAGCGTCCTGAAGACTACGTCGGCGCGAACCTCTTGGGTTATGATGAGTGCGCCAAGACGTTTTCGTGGACGCAGGCGCGTGGGCTGCTTGATGGACTCCCCGGAGGCGGCCTCAATATTGCCCACGAAGCAATCGACCGCCACTTAAAGGCCGGACGTGGCAACAAGCTCGCCCTGCGCTGGACCGCGCGTGACGACAGTATCCGCGATTTCACCTATACCGCGCTTGGTGTGGCGGTGAATCGTTTTGCCAATGTGCTGGCGCAGCGTGGGATAACAAAGAACGACCGCGTGTTCTCGCTGCTTGGCCGCGTACCCGAGCTTTATATTGCCGCGCTCGGCACTTTGAAGAACGGCAGTGTCTTCTCGCCGTTGTTTTCGGCTTTTGGACCGGAGCCGATTAAAGCCCGAATGACGATCGGAGATGCCAAGGCCCTCATCACCACCGAAGCTTTCTATCGCCGCAAGATTGAACCGTGGCGTAAAGAACTCGCCAGCTTAAAGCATGTTTTCTTGACCGAATGTTCATCCAGCCTTCCACCGGACACGATCGATCTTGCCGCGGCCTTGGCGCAGGCACCCGATTTATTCGAAACCGCGCGGACGGTCCCCGAAGATATGGCTCTGCTGCACTTCACCAGTGGTACTACTGGGAAGCCAAAAGGCGCCGTGCATGTGCATGACGCTGTCGTCGCCCATAACATCACTGGCAAACTCGCGCTCGACTTCCATCCCGACGATATATTCTGGTGCACCGCCGATCCGGGATGGATAACCGGTACTTCCTACGGAATCATATCGCCGCTGACGAACGGCGTGACGATGGTCATCGACCAAGCCGAGTTCGACGCCGAACGGTGGTATCGCATTTTGCAAGATCAAAAAGTTACAGTTTGGTACACAGCGCCAACTGCCATCCGAATGCTGATGAAAGTGGGCGCCGATTTTGCAAAACGGTTCGACCTGTCAAAATTGCGCCTGATGGCGAGCGTCGGTGAGCCGCTCAATCCGGAGGCTGTAGTATGGAGCGTTGAGGCCTTCGGCAAACCTTTTCACGACAACTGGTGGCAGACTGAGACCGGTGGAATTATGATCACGAATTTTCTGTCCATGGACGTAAAGCCTGGATCGATGGGACGTCCCCTCCCCGGCATTGCGGCCGGCATCGTCGAACACCTTGAAGGCGGCGATGTCCGCGAAATCACCAAACCGATGGCCATGGGCGAGCTCGCATTGCGGCCGGGCTGGCCGTCGATGATGCGTGCCTATCTCAACGAAGAGCAACGGTATCGCAAGTGCTTCGTGGGTGGCTGGTATCTCACCGGGGACCTCGCAATGCGCGACAGTGAGGGTTATTATTGGTTTGTTGGGCGCAGCGATGACGTCATCAAAAGCGCTGGTCACCTCATCGGCCCATTCGAAGTGGAAAGTGCGCTGATGGAGCACAAGGCCGTCGCTGAGGCGGGCGTGATCGGAATTCCTGAACCTACTGCCGGCGAGGTAGTCAAGGCTTACGTTGCGTTGAAGGACGGTTTCGAGCCGAGTGAGGCCCTGCGCAAGGAATTGTTGGGGCACGCACGTCAACGTCTCGGACCGGCGGTAGCGCCAAAAGATATAGCATTTCGACAGAACCTTCCCAAAACGCGCAGCGGCAAAATCATGCGCCGCTTGCTTAAGGCCCGTGAGCTCGGCCTGCCCGAAGGTGACATCTCGACGCTAGAAAGCGAGGAGCGATGACCGCACCAGCTGACAAGCCGCATTTGTCGCGTGCGCACATGCTGGATCTCTTGAAGCAGATGATCCGTATCCGCCGCTTCGAGGACAAGTGCGCCGAACTCTACACGCAGGAGAAGATCCGCGGCTTCCTGCATCTTTACGATGGCGAAGAAGCAGTCGCGGTGGGCGTCATCCCAGTGCTAGAGAAGCGTGACCGGATTGTCGCGACGTATCGCGAGCATGGGCACGCGCTGGTGCGCGGTGTACCAATGAAAACGGTCATGGCCGAGATGTACGGCAAGCAGGAAGGCTGCAGCCGCGGACGTGGCGGCTCCATGCATTTGTTCGACCGCGCCACCAATTTCCATGGTGGCAATGCCATCGTCGGTGGTGGCTTGCCGCTAGCGATTGGTCTCGCACTTGCCGACCATATGCAGAGCAACGACCTCGTCATTGCTTGCTTTTTTGGGGAAGGCGCCGTTGCCGAGGGGGAATTTCACGAGAGCTTGAATTTGGCGATGTTGTGGGGTCTGCCGGTGCTTTTCGTTTGCGAGAACAATCTCTATGCGATGGGAACTGCATTGGCGCTTTCGGAATCCGAAACGGATATTCAGCGTAAGGCCTCGTGCTACCGGATTGCCTCCGAGGCTGTCGACGGCATGGATGTGGTTGCCGTCGAGGCCGCCGCCCGTCGGGCAGTCCACGCAGTGCGCGAGAGCCACAAGCCCTATTTTCTGGAATGTCGGACCTACCGACTGCGGGCGCATTCGATGTTCGATCCTCAGCTCTATCGCGACAAGGCTGAGATCGAAGCTTGGCGCCACAAAGAACCGATCGTGCGCTTCCAAGAATGGCTACAGGCCAATCACATGATTCATCCGGACGATGTGCCCCGTCTCGAAGCCGAGATTGATGCCGAGATCGCCGAAGCGGTTGCCTTTGCCGAAGCAGGGACCTGGGAACCCGTTGAGCAACTCACCCGCTTCACGTATGCAGATAGTGCCGTGCCCGCCGGTCGATGAGAGCCATGCAGCAAGAAACCCCCCGATCCGGAACGATCGAGATGACTTATCGTGAAGCGGTGCGCGAGGCCCTTCGTGATGCGATCAAGCGCGACGAGCGCGTATTTCTGATGGGTGAGGACGTCGGCCGCTATGGCGGCTGCTACGCGGTGAGCCACGGATTGCTTGCCGAATTCGGTCCTGAGCGGATTCGCGATACGCCTCTCTCGGAATCCGGATTTACCGGCGCCGGCATTGGAGCGGCGATGGCGGGCATGCGCCCCATCGTGGAATTGATGACGGTGAATTTCAGCCTGCTCGCGCTCGACCAGATTCTCAATACCGCGGCGACAGTGCGCCACATGTCCGGAAATCAGTTCGGTGTACCGTTAGTGATCCGGATGGCGACTGGCGCCGGCCGGCAGCTTGCTGCCCAACATTCGCACAGCCTCGAGGGTTGGTACGCGCATATTCCCGGCATCAAAGTGTTGGCACCGGGGACGCTTGAGGATGCCCGCGGTATGCTTTGGACCGCTTTGCAAGATCCCGACCCGGTTCTGATTTTCGAAAATGTCATGCTCTACAACATGACGGGTAAGCTCGCCGCAGATGCTGGCTCCGTCGATATCGACAAAGCTGCCGTTCGCCGTTCCGGCCGCGACATCTCGCTCATCACCTATGGCGGCTCTCTATGGAAGACGCTTGAGGCGGCAACCGCGCTTGCGGCCGACAACATCGAGGCTGAGGTAATCGACCTGCGCAGTTTGCGACCGCTCGACGACGCGACCATTGTGACGTCGGTCGCCAAGACCCGGCGCGCGGTCATTGTCGATGAAGGCTGGCGCAGCGGCAGCTTGGCCGCGGAAGTCGGCATGCGAATCGCTGAACAGTCGTTCTGGTCGCTCGACGCGCCGATCAGCCGCGTCTGCAGTGAGGAGGTGCCGATTCCTTATCCTCGCCATCTCGAAAACGCAGCGACCCCGCAAGCGCCCAAGATCGTCGCGGCCGCAAAAGCGGCTCTGGGCCGAGCGTGAGGCGAGCGTCGTGGTCGAATTTCGCATGCCTTCCCTAGGCGCCGACATGGAGGCGGGCACGCTTGTGGAATGGCTGGTCAAGCCCGGCGATTGGGTCAAGCGTGGTGACATTGTCGCGGTAGTCGAGACGCAGAAAGGCGCAATCGAGATAGAGACCTTCCAGGCTGGTCAAATCGAAAAGATCTTGGTCGATCTCAAAAGCAAGGTTCCGGTCGGGACCCCGCTGGCGCAAATTCGAACCGAATTGGAAGGCAAACCCGCCGTAGCTGCACCAAAGCCCGCGGTGCCGCCAGCTGCGCCTGTCCCGCCCCCGATTGGACCGCCCGTTGCTCCGCTGCTCATCGTCCCGGGTGCCGCGCCCCAGGCGCGAGCGTCGCCCGCAGCGCGACGGTTCGCCGAAGAACGCGGCATCGATCTTTCAACGGTCACAGGCAGCGGCCCGGCGGGGGCGATCACCTATGCCGACGTCGAGCGCCGTCTCGGCGAGGCCTTCGCTCCGCCGGAAAAGAAGCGAGCGCTGTGGCTTGATCTTAACGCAATGCGAACGGCCATTGCCGCCGCGATGGCGCGATCCAAACGAGAAATCCCGCACTATTATCTCGAGCATCAGGTCGATATAACTGCATGCGAGCAGTGGCTGGCGCAGAACAATGCCGCGCGCGCACCCGACAATCGACTTTTGATTGCTGCACTCGCAATCAAGGCGGTCGCCTTGGCCGCGCGCCGCTTTCCTGCTTTCAATGGGTTTCATCGCGACAACAAATACGAGCCGGCCCAGGCGGTGCACGTCGGCGTTGCTATTGCTATTCGCGGCGGCGGGCTGGCGGCGCCGGCGCTGCACGATGCCGATCAGTTACCGCTCGACGAGTTGATGAGCCGCCTGCGCGACCTGGTGCAGCGCACGCGTGCCGGGCGCATTCGCAGTTCGGAGATTTCCGATCCGACTATCACGGTTTCGAGCCTTGGCGAGCGCGGAGTCGAGGCACTGTACGGAATTATCTATCCGCCACAGGTAGCGATTGTCGGCTTCGGCAAGGCGGTGGCGCGGCCTTGGGTCGTTGACGGCGCCATAGGGCCCCGCTCGGTGATTACCATTACGCTCTCAGGCGACCATCGGGTTACCGATGGACACGCAGGCGCGTTGTTCTTGGCAGAAATCGGCAAGCTTATGCAGGAGCCGGCCAAACTATGAGCGACCTCGATATCCGCAAAGTAGTACAGGAAGAGCTCAATAACATCGCGCCTGAAGTCGATATTGCGAGCGTCAACCCGGCCGCGGATCTGCGTGAAGCTATCGACATCGATTCGATGGACTTCCTGAACTTCGTTATCGCTATCCACCATCGGCTCGGCATCGATATCCCCGAGATCGATTACCCAAAGCTCGTCACTCTCGACGGGGCGTTCGCGTACATCGCCGCAAAACTTGGATCGACTAAGACAATAACAAGCTCGAGCGCTGACTAAGCCGCGAGTTGATATGCATCAAAATGGACGCCGATCTGTCTTGGTATTTTAAATTGAATTATTGGATGAATTTCAATTTTACCGAGGCGCTCGAATGGCCCACAAGCAAATCCTGTTCCGCTCGGCCGCACGTGAAAAACTTCTGCGCGGCGCGACGCAACTCGCCGATGCGATTCGTGTGACCTTAGGCCCACGATCCAAATCGGTACTGATCGAGAAAAAATGGGGCGTCCCAATCGTCTGCAATGACGGCGTGACGATCGCTAAGGAGTTTGACCTCAAGGATCCGGAGGAGAACCTAGGCGCACGCATGCTGCGGCAGGCCGCTGAAAAGACCGGCGATATGGTCGGTGACGGGACAAGCACAGCGACCATCCTCGCCCACGCCATATTTGCCGACGGGGTTCGCAACGTTGTCGCCGGCGCAAGCGCTATCGATATCAAGCGCGGTCTCGATCGCGCCGCAAAGCGAGCTATTGAAGCACTGCGCGGATTATCTCGTCCGGTGAAGACGCGCCTGGAAAAGGCGCAGGTTGGCGCTATTTCCGCACATAACGATCCGCTGATTGGCGAGCTCGTAGCCGACGCGATGGATAAAGTTGGCAACGAGGGCGTGATCACGGTCGAAGAGTCCAAAACCACTGAAACCACGCTCGAGGTTGTCGAAGGAATGCAGTTCGATCGCGGATTTCTTTCGCCATACTTCATTACCAATCCTGAGAAAATGGAAGCGGTCCTCGAAGATGCTCTTATTCTGATCTCGGACCGCAAAATCGCTTCTCTACAGGATCTTCTGCCATTGCTGGAACTGGTAGCGAAATCCGCGCGCCCGTTGCTGGTGGTCGCCGAGGACGTCGAAGGCGAGGCCCTCGCCACTTTGATCGTCAATCAAATTCGCGGAGCGCTCAAAAGCTGCGCCGTCAAGGCTCCCGGCTTCGGCGACCGCCGCAAAGCCATGTTACAGGATATTGCAGCGTTAACGGGTGGCCAGGTTATTTCCGAGGAGCTCGGCATCAAGCTTGACCATGTCCACCTCGAACAACTCGGCAAAGCCAAGCGCGTCGTGGTCGACAAGGACAATACCACCATTATTGGAGGTGCTGGCGATCGCAAGCAGATCGATGGACGTATCGAGCAAATCCGCCGCGAGATCGAGAAGAAGACGACCGGCGATTACGACCGTGAAAAACTGCAGGAGCGGCTGGCGAAACTTGCCGGCGGCGTTGCAGTTGTTCGTGTCGGCGCCCCGTCGGAATCCGAGATGAAGTCAAAGAAGGAGGCGTTGGACGATGCGATCAGCGCCACCAAAGCAGCGGTTGCCGAAGGCATCGTTCCCGGCGGTGGCTTGACGCTCCTGCGCTGCGTTGGCGTTCTCGCTGCCGAGGAAGGGAAATGCGAAGGCGACGAAAAGACCGGCGTTCAGATTCTCAAGCGCGCGCTTGAGGCTCCAACGCGGCAGATTGCCGAGAATTCCGCGACCGACGGGGGCGTAGTCGTCGCTCGCATGCTGAGCGGCAAAGGCAATGAGGGTTTTGATGCCGGCCGCAAGGAATATGTCGACCTAATCGAGGCCGGGATTATCGATCCGACAAAAGTCGTTCGCATCGCCCTCGAAAATGCGGTGTCAGTTGCCAGCGTATTGTTGCTGACCGAGGCTACCATGACGGAAATTCCCGAGGAGACAAAACAGCGGGTGCCCGAGCCGGAAATGGGCCTGTAGCGGGGAACCTAGGTCCGTGAATCGCCCTCGCCCGGAGGCAACCTCTCTGGCTCGATGACGAGTACGGGTACCTGCCGCGCAGTGACAATCGCGGACGCCGTGGCACCATCGAATGGTAAGCGGGCCATGACCACCAGTCGCTCCTGCAACTGGCGCATGGCCTTGAGACAGGCAGTTGAATCGGCAGAGAGATCGCCGGCAGTAACGTGCTGAATCGTGAGACCGGTCTTGGCTGCTAGTTGAGCGATGCGCGGATTCTCGCGATCCCATCCGCCAGGTCCGATTACGATCAGTTTTTCTTTGGCCGCAACCGCGATGGCGGCCGCTGCAGCGATGGTCGGAAAGTCGCCCGCCATCGCAACCGCCACAATAGGACCCTTGAATCGTATAATACGTGATGGGACCAACATGACAGCGGCCGCGGACCGAAAGGCAGCCTCGACCAGCCAAGAGAACTGCCCGCTGACTCGCTCCGCGGCGCTTGTCGGCTCCACTATCATTACGATGTCACCGGTATTCGAAATCGACGTGATGGCCTCGGCCACCGGCCCCCGCATCACTTCGAACTGGGAACGCTTCGACAGGCTTCCGACCGCTTGCGTGAACGTTCGCTCCATGCCGCGGGCGGCAACGTCCAGGTCATGCATTAGCCGATCGAGATCGAACGAATGCCAGCCGCCACCGAGCAGCCTGAATTCGCGCGCGAATGGAATGCCAGCAAGGTCGCGCAGGCTGGCGTCTTCGAGGAAAAGCCCAAGTAGATCAAGATCGAGTAGTTCGGCCAATTCGACGGCAAGCCGCATGGCAGGGTCGGGCGCGCTCGACTGCAATCCCAGTACCAGGCGCCTGAAGCTATGCAACTCGGTGGGCATGGCTAGATTCCGGTTGCAGCGCCAGACCGTTCACTTCCGAAACTGCGCCGGATATTGGCAAAAGCGCGCAGGCGATCTTCGACCCGGCGGTTGATGCTGTTCGGCGGATAGATCCCGTCCGCCGCGCGCTCACCAGCCGGAAGCCCGGTCAACAGTGCGATGCCTTCATTAATGGTGCTGACTGGAAAAATTGCGAATTGCCCGGCAGTGCAGGCGTCGATCACCTCTCGCCGCAACATGAGATGTTGCACATTCGCCTGCGGAATGAGCACTCCTTGCGAGCCTGTGAGACGGCGCTTGTCGCAAATGTCGAAAAAGCCCTCAATCTTCTCATTGACGCCGCCGATGGCCTGGATCTCGCCGTGCTGATTGACCGACCCGGTGACGGCCAGATCCTGACGCAGCGGCACGTCAGCCAGGGCGGACAGCAGCGCATACAACTCAGCAGACGACGCGCTGTCGCCCTCCACGCCGCCGTAGGATTGCTCAAATACCAGGCTCGCAAAGAGCGACATGGGCGTATCGAGCGCGTAACGACCGGCGAGAAAACCCGAGAGGATCAAGACGCCCTTGGAGTGCAGTGGCCCCCCGAGTTCCACTTCGCGTTCGATGTCGACAACCTTGCCGGTGCCCGGCCGTACCTGGCAGGTGATGCGGGTCGGATGCCCAAAGGAAAACCCGCCGAGCTCAAGAACGCTTAGGCCATTGATCTGTCCGACATGGGTGCCCTCGGTGGCGATGAGCGCCACGTTCTCCAGAATTGCTTCCTGTGCCCGGTCTCGCACCCGCGCAGCACGCCGGATGCGCGCCTTGAGCGCCTGGTCAACATCGGCGCGTGAGATGACGGCACGTTCGGCCTGACGGGCGCAGAAATCGGCCTCAATCAGGATTTCCCGCAATTGCTCGACAACCAGCGACAATTTGCCGGCATGATCCGCCAGGCGCGCGGCGTGTTCGAGCACCAGTACGACCGCATCGCGATCGAGTGCGTTGAGCCCGTCGCGCTGTGTTAGCGTTGCCAGCAGCCGGGCGAGAATGGCTTCGTTTTCCGGTGTGCGCACGAAGTCATTCTCAAAATCGGCGAGCACCTTGAAGTAATCCGCTAATTCGGGATCAAGTGCAGCCAGCAGGAAATATAGAAGACGATCACCGAAAAGGATCAGTTTCACCTTCAGCGGAATCGGGTCTGGTTCAAGAGAGACGGTGCTCGTGAATCCAAGAAAGCGAGCAATGTCTTCGATAGCGATTTCACCGCGCCGCAAGATGCGTTTGAGCGCCGCCCAACTAAAGGGCTCTATTAGGACGCTTCGCGCATCGAGCAAGAGATAACCACCATTCGCGCGATGAAGTGCGCCGCCTTTGATGAGCCGGAAGTTTGTGAGCAGCGCGCCGCGAACCGAGATGTATTCGATGCGGCCGATAAGATTTCCCAACGCCGGATGCAGCTCCTCGATAATCGGAGCACCGGGCCGGCCGGCGTCCTGTGTCACAAGGACGTTTACCTCGTAGCGGTCAAACGAGCTTCCCGCCTTTAAAGCGCTTGAGTCGTCCTCGCCGTCCTCGCTCTTCATGACGAACATGGTAACATTTTCGACCAAGTCGGAGCGAACCATGTCGATGTGCTGCGCAACGCGCGGAATATCATTGAAGGAGGCCTTCGTTTCCTCGATCAGTTGGTCAACAGCATATTTCGCGGTGTCGCGGTTGAGTTGGCGGATCTCGTCGCGCCGTTGTTTTTCCCATTGCGGCAGCTGGTGAATGATGTGCTCAAGTTCCTTCTCCAAGGCTTCGATGATTGCTTGCATCTGCCGTCGCTTGGCCTCAGGCCATCCTTTAAATTCATCCGGCGGGACCACCTGACCGTCTTTGGCCGGGGCCAAGGCGAAACCCAATGGGGTGCGTAACAGCACGACTTCTTTTTCGGCTGCCTTGTCGCGCAAAGCCGTAAATGCCTCTCCCTGTTTCTTCTGGAATGACTCATCGATAGCACCGCGACGCGTCTGGTAGTCCTCGCTCTGGAAAACCGCCGGCAGGGCTGCTTTGAGGTCATCAATGAGCTTGTGCATCGCCTCGTGAAACTCGCGGGCGCGTCCACCGGGAAGCTCCATGGCGATTGGGCGATCGGGGTCGGCGAAGTTGTTGACGTAGACCCAATCCGAGGGGATGGGCTTCCGCCGTGCTTCGTCAACTAGTACAGCTTTGACGGCGTCCTGCATGCGGGCACCATTGGGCCCGATGACGAATAGATTGAAGCCAGCTCTTTCGACCTTCGTCCCAAACTGGATTGCTTCAAGGGCTCGCGTTTGGCCAACGAGTCCGTCGATCGGCTGCAGGTCCGCCGTGGTCGAAAACGACAGATCTGATAGATTGGTCGGGCGATACAGCTTATCGCCGCCAAGCGGCCGGACCACGATCTCCTCTGCGCTTTCGGCAGCCGCCATATCATCCATTCCACTTTTGAGTGGCTATTTACTGCGCAAATACCGGGTAGTTCCTTGACGTGAATCAAAGCTTGCTGGCCATTGGACGGTCTGTCGATAACTGTGACGAACGCCTAATTGAAAGAACACAGCGGCCGATCATATCGCCAGCACGTTAGTGGCCGGCGTGTAGGGCAGCCGCAATGCGTCAGCCACCGCACGGCAAGTCATTTTGCCCTCGTACACGTTAAGGCCGTTGCGCAAATGCTCATCTTCAATAAGCGCCTTTGGAAAGCCCTTGTCCGCGATCGCCAAAATGAATGGCCGCGTCGCGTGGTTTAGCGCGAATGTAGACGTTCTCGGCACCGCGCCCGGCATGTTCGCCACGCAATAATGCACAACGCCGTCCACGGCGAATGTCGGGTGGGTGTGCGTTGTCGGGTGCGATGTTTCTGCGCAGCCGCCTTGGTCGATGGAAACGTCGATTATTACCGCACCATGTTTCATGCGTTTGACGGTTTCCGCCGATATGAGCTTGGGCGCGGCGGCACCAGGGATAAGGGCTGCTCCAATCACCACGTCAGCAGAGACGCAAATCGTTACTACCGATTCCGGAGTGGCGAAAACAAGTGCGCGACTTCCGAAACGCTGCAACAGCCGATCCGCCGCGCTGGTATTGCGCACCAGGATCGCAACGTCGGCGCCCATGCCAAGCGCAATCTCAGCGGCATTGCAACCAACGACGCCGCCACCGAGAATCACAACCTGGCCTGCGGGCATGCCATTGATGCCACCGAGAAGAATGCCGCGTCCTCCCTGCGGGCGTTCGAGAAAATGGGCTGCGACTTGCGGCGCCATGCGACCTGCAATCTTGGACATCGGCGCCAACAGCGGCAGCTCTCCCCCCGCATCCGTCACAGTTTCGTAGGCGATGGCTGCCGCGCCAGAAGCCATCAGATCACTGGTCAGTTCAGGATCAGCAGCCAAGTGGAGATAGGTGAAGATGATTTGGCCACGCTGCAGCCATTTGCGTTCGAGATCGAGAGGCTCTTTCACTTTCACGATCAGCTCGCAGCGCGCGAAAATCTGATCTGCGCTGGTAATGATTTCGGCGCCAGCTGCAACATATTCATCATCGCTGATGCCGGCGCCCTCTCCCGCTCCGGTTTCCACTACGACATTGTGACCTTTGGTCGTTAGCGGTTTGATGGTCGCAGGAATCAGCCCCACCCGGTATTCGTCGGTTTTGATTTCCTTTGGAACGCCAATCAACATGAAAGGTAGTCCTATCAGCCTTTGAAATCGTACGGGTCAAACTAGAGTTATGAAAGGGGCTGTGTGTGCGGGCCTTAAAGCCTGGTCCGTGGATCGACCCAACGGAATCTGACTTGGGTCAAAAGCGGACATGACCCGTCAATTGTGATGTCCGCTCTTACCCCAAAAGCGGACAGTGAATTGTTCATCGTTAGATATTCTCGGAATATGATCAGCTTTTCGGATATCCAACCGTCTGGGCAAATGTT
>DASSLE010000059.1:0-8738 GCA_035689725.1 Pseudolabrys sp. | reverse complement strand
CAGAATGCACCAGCGATTGACGAACAATTCTGCGAAGCCGGCGTCCGGGCCGGAATACTCCGTTCCCGCGACCGGGTGCGCCGGTACGAAATTCACATTCTTTGGCAGGTGCGGAGCCATGTCGCGCACGACGGAACCCTTGACCGAGCCAACATCGGAAACGATCGCGCCGGCAGCAAGATGTGGACCGATCTCTTTCGCGACCGGACCGCAGGCGCCGACGGGAATGCACACAATGACGAGATCAGCGCCTTCGACGGCTGCGGCGCTGCTTTCGACCACCTGGTCGGCAAGGCCGAGCTCAGCGACGCGCCGCCGTGTTTCCGGAGAGCGTGCCGTTGCGACAATTGAATGCGCCGCGCCCTGCGTGCGGGCCGCGCGCGCAATCGAGGAGCCGATCAGCCCGACGCCGATCAGCGCCAGACGATTGAACAGGGCGGGCGGCTTGTTCACGCTGCTTTCCCCAGGAATTCCTTGAGCGCCTGCACCACCAGACGGTTAGCTTCTTCGGTGCCGACGCTCATTCTCAAGGCATTCGGCAGCTTGTAGGCGCCGACCTGGCGCAGAATGAGCCCGCGCTTTGTCAGGAACGCGTCAGCATCCCTGGCGGTGCGGCCCTTGTCCTCCGGGAAGTGGATAAGAACGAAGTTCGCGGCGCTCGGAGTCACCGCAAGACCAAGCTTGCCAATCTCGTCCGTGAGCCAGGCAAGCCATCGCGTATTGTGTGTACGCGCGCGATCGACATGTGCGCTGTCTCGAATGGCGGCGACGCCCGCCGCGATGGCCGGAGCATTGACATTGAACGGACCGCGGACCCGATTGATTGCGTCCACGACATGCGCTGGCCCATACAACCAGCCTAGCCGCAGAGCGGCCAGTCCATGAATTTTCGAGAAGGTACGTGTCATCACCACGTTGTCCGTGGTGGCGACTAGCTCAATGCCGGATTCGTAATCGTTTCGCTGCACGTACTCCGCATAGGCGGCGTCGAGCACGAGCAAGACGTAAGGCGGTAGCCCTTTGTGCAACCGCTTAACCTCGTCGAACGGAATGTAGGTTCCCGTTGGATTGTTCGGATTAGCCAGGAATACTACCTTCGTCCGCGGCGTCACCGACGCAAGGATAGCATCCACATTGACTGTGTAATTCGTCTCCGGCGCCACGACCGGCGTTGCTCCTGCGGCGAGCGTTGCGATCGGATAGACAAGAAAGCCGTGGGTCGCGTGAATGGCCTCGTCGCCATCTTTGAGATAGGCGCGCGCGATCAGATTGAGCAAATCATCGGAGCCCGCACCACAAACGATACGATCGGGGTCAAGGCCGAACGCTGCACCGATCGCCTCGCGCAAGGCCGAAGCCGAACCGTCGGGATAATCTTCCAGATGCTCGCCGGCTGCACGATAAGCCGCGATTGCGTTCGCGCTCGGCCCCAATGGCGTCTCATTGGAGGAAAGCTTGAAAACTTTGGCAACGCCGGGCGCGCTGCTCTTGCCCGGAACGTAGGGCGCAATATTGAGCACGCCGGGGCGCGGTTGCGGGTGGTTCGCAGTCATTAGCAGTTTTCCGAACGTCAGGCCTTGTCGGCGGCAACCGTATAGCGGGTTGCGTGGCTCCCGACGAGGGCTGCCGAACGCACTGTGGCGCCAGCCTTAACCAGGGCCGCGCTGATTGACTCAAGGCTCGCATCTTTAGGCAGGCTCACCAGTAAGGCGGCGCCGTCGAAGGCGCGGTCGGGTACGGCGATGAAATCGGCGAGTGCGGACAGCGCCTGTGCGGCGCCCGCGCCCCAGCCGGAGACACGGATGCTCCACACTGCGGCTTCAGTCGCCATCGCATCGGCCGCGACCCGGGAGAGCACGAACACTGGGAGGGCCGCTGGGTGGTCGGGGCGTTCGACGAAGGGTAGGCGCGCAATGATCTTGGGAGCGGCATCGAATTCCAGTGCGCTCCACCAGGCGCCCGCCGAAGCTATGTCGAAAGCGGGCACGAGCCCAAGATCGCCTTTGGAGGCGGATACCGCAGCGACCACGCCGGCTGCGCCCATGTGTGGGATAAACGGAACGGTGAAGCCGAAATGAAAACGGGCAGAATCCCGCATCAGCGCGTCACCCGCGGACAAATCGGCATGTACGGAGAATGGCGCCTGCACGTAGGTAAAAGTTGAGATGATGACGCGCCAGATGCTCTCGACGGTGTCGAGTGGCAAAATGCCTTTGTGGCGCTTGACGAGCCGGCGCATCATTTCGGCCTCGCGCGCGGGTCGGAACGCCGACGAGCCGGCATCCTGGCTGCGCTTGACCGCGATCAGGCGGTCGATGATCTCGCTGCGCTCGATCAGGAGCTGATGCATCGCCTCGTCGATACGGTCAATCTCCTTGCGCAGATCGCTCAGCGAGGGTGCTTCGGGTGGCTTCGCCATAACCGCATTGTTAGGTGGGCCCGGCCCTGAAATCAAAGAAAACGTTGACTGTAACCTGCAAGGTTGACACTAAACCTCTCTCAATTGCCCCGCGATGCAGGTGAAGCGCCGGGAGTGCACGGTTGACATGGGTGAAGCCAATCTGACCAGCACGCATGCGGCGGCAGATTCACCGCGCGAAGCGGATCAGCCGCACGAGTCGCTCGTCGCTCATTTTGGAGCCGATAAGCCACTGAAGCTCGACGCCGGCGTAGAGCTGGTCCCATTCCAAATTGCTTATAAGACCTATGGGGAACTCAACGCAGCGCACTCGAACGCGGTTTTGATTTGTCACGCACTTACTGGCGACCAACACGTCGCGAGCGTGCATCCGGTCACGAAGAAGTCAGGTTGGTGGGAGACGATGGTCGGCCCCGGCAAGCCGATCGATACCGAGCGCTATTTTGTGATCTGTCCGAACGTTGTGGGGGCCTGCATGGGCACCACTGGCCCATCGTCGACTGATCCGAAGACGGGCAAACCCTGGGGGCTCGACTTTCCCGTCATCACTATCCGCGACATGGTGCGCGCGCAGGCCATGCTGCTTGATCATCTCGGCATCGACTCGCTATTCGCGGTCGCAGGCGGTTCGATGGGGGGCATGCAGGCGCTGCAATGGGCGGTGAGCTATCCGCAGCGCGTGTTCTGCGCGCTGCCGATTGCCTGCGCCACCCGCCATTCGGCGCAAAACATTGCGTTCCACGAGGTCGGCCGTCAGGCAATTATGGCCGATCCGGAATGGCGTGGTGGCCGTTATCTTTTGGAAGACACAAATCCGCGGCGTGGGCTCGCGGTCGCGCGCATGGGCGCGCATATTACCTACTTGTCCGATGCGGCGCTTCATCGGAAGTTCGGCCGTAAATTCCAGGATCGGACAAATCCAACATTTTCATTCGACGCAGATTTCGAGGTGGAATCCTATTTGCGTCACCAGGGAATTTCTTTCGTCGAACGATTTGACGCCAATTCCTATCTCTATCTTACGCGTGCCATGGATTATTTCGATCTTGCTGCCGACCATGATGGCGTGCTGGCCAAGGCCTTCAAAGGTACGCCGACCCGGTTCTGCGTAGTTTCGTTCACAAGCGATTGGCTATTTCCGACCTCGGAGTCGCGGGCGATCGTGCATGCGCTCAATGCGGCGAGTGCGCGAGTGTCGTTCGCCGAGATCGTAACAGACAAAGGTCATGACGCCTTTTTGCTCGATGAGCCTGAACTGTTTGCGATCGTACGCGGCTTCCTCGATGGTGCCGGCAAGGCACGCGGCTTGCGTTTTAAGGGCTGAGTTATGAAAATGCTGTCACCCGCCGATGCTGATCGCACCGTGGCCAATATCGCGCGCACGCCTGGTGGCGCCCGCGTCGACTTGGTCCTGGTCGCCGAGATGGTCGAGCGCGGCGCAAAGGTGCTCGATGTCGGATGCGGCGACGGCGAATTGCTGCGCCTGTTGAGCGAAAGCCGTGGTGTCGACGGCCGCGGCGTTGAGCTGTCGCGCGAGGGCGTCAACGAATGTGTCGCAAAGGGGCTGGCCGTGATCCAAGGTGACGCCGACACGGATCTTGGCGACTACCCGGACGATGCTTTCGATTACGTGATCCTGTCGCAGACGCTACAGGCGACCCGGCACCCCCGCGTCGTGCTTGAGCACATGCTGCGCATCGGGCGTCACGCCGTTGTGTCGTTCCCGAATTTCGGCCACTGGCAGATCAGGCTCCAGCTGCTGTTCGCTGGCCACATGCCGCGCACCGATATCCTGCCGTTCAGCTGGTACGACACGCCCAACATCCACCATTGCACCATCAAGGATTTCCGCCAGCTCTGTACGGAGATCGGCGTGAAGATGGAGAAGGCGGTGGCGCTTAATGCCTGGGGCTCGCCCTTACGGCTCAATGCGCCCTGGTGGTTTTGGAACCTTTTTGGGGAACAAGCCGTATTTCTGCTTAGCCGGAAGGGCTGAGCCGACGTTCCTTCAAGCGTAGATACCCGTCGGAATTGCTGCACTGCACTTTAACTGTGTTGCGGTGTAGCCAATTCTTTGACTGTAAGTAGTATATTATAGAAAATCAGTATTAATGTATATATGCAAGTAAAGATTATTAGATTTATAGTATAAATTATTTTATAGGCGGATTCTGATCGAATAGCCGGTATGCGTTCCACGAAATGACCTCCCAATGATCACGAAAATGACACATGCGGGCGGCGTAGCCACGGCACCCGGCGCTGATTCTATCCAGTTCGAGCGAGTTGCTTGTATAGATTAAGGGGACTACTCTGATGACAATTAAGATAAGACGGGCGACAGTTTTGTTGGGTTCGGTGGCGGTTGTGGCTTTTGCAACGTCGGCCCTCGCAAGACCCGTCCACCACTATCGGCACCGTGCTGCGCAGACCGAGCAAGTTGCGGCTCGACCGCAAACAGCCGCGGCCGACCGGGACATCCGTCATTCAACCCAAGCGACCACTGTCACGGCTGGCACCGTCATCCGGAACCGCAGTCATAACCGCCTGCCTCTGGCTGAAGCACGCGCGCAGGCGCAATCGCATTCGAATTCAGCCTATGGCGGCGCTACCAGCAACGGGCTGGTCAGTGAGGCTCACAAATACATCGGCACCAATCCGACCGGGCGCGGCAGCCTGTGGTGCGGTGCGTTCATGGACCTGGTGCTCAAGCGCACTGGCCATGCTGGCGGCGGCAATCTTGCCAGTGGCTATGCGCGCTATGGAACCCATGTATCCGCCCCGCAAGTTGGCGCTATCGCGGTGATGGGCCGTCGTGGCGGCGGCCATGTCGGCGTCGTGAGCGGGGTCGATCCGAATGGCAATCCAATCATCGTCTCCGGCAATCACAATCACACGGTTGCTGAGTCGGTTTATCCGGCCGGGCGTATTAGCGCCTACGTATTGCCTGGCGGCTGAACGCAGTCGCACTGGAGAAAGTAATCGCGTCCCGCTCCAGCGAGCGGGGCGTTTTTTTTAAGACACTGCAACGTTGACGGCATCGCCGACCACAATATCGCCAGCCGCCATCACCTCGGCATAGACGCCGCAATCGGTGCGCTTGAAATTGTCCATCAGCGTCCGTGGGATGGTCAGGTCGCGGATGCCAGTATTCGGATCGACGTCAGTCGCGGCGCAACGCTGAATGCGCTTAACTACTTTCAGTCGACCTGTTTTGCCAATCGTAAGCGTGCATCCGAGCAGATCGAATTCATGCCAGGCCGGCCAGCCAGTGACGTATAGGTTGCCGCGAAAGCAAGGGATTGACCGGCCCCCCTGCGGCATTTTCTACCGCAACTACTGAAGCCAAATTGATGATCGATACCACTTTCTTGGCCACGTCCGAGAAGCTGTGGCCTTCGCTGCGCAGCACTTTAGGAGGCCCGCGCAGCTGGTCCGCGCAATAGTCGGCAAAGAACTGCTCAATTGCGGCTCGACCCTTGTCCGTACGTAGATCCCCGCGCACGGCTTGGCTGCCTTGCCAATGGATGGTCAGGGTATGGCTAGCTTCGTCATAGTCTGTACTCAACGCTGCCAAACGCTCGTTCCGCATCAACATTAGAAAGCGCTGCTTTGGAAAATAAGCTGGCGCTGCCGGGTTGAAGCCGCAAGGCCCATTCTCGATGGCATAAAGCCGGTCGTCTGGAATCGTCTGGCCGGCCGAAAGCCGGGTCCGTTCGAGCGTCTGCGGGGAAAGCCCTTTGACCGGATACCGGTAGATGGCTTGGATCGTAGCAGATCCAGATGTCATTGATTTCCGGCCATTTACTGGCCGTCCCGGAAAGCATTAACGCTGACCTATATCAAGCAATCTGGCTCTTCAAACTGCGATAAAGGCACCCACATAATGCCTAAGGCAGGCCGCCGGAACGGGGCTCGCCGCATTTCCGGTGCCATCATGGGCCGAGGGAGTTGAGAAATGAATTTCGAGAAATTCACCGACCGCGCCCGCGGATTCGTGCAGTCCGCCCAATCGCTGGCCTTGCGCGAAGGCCATCAGCAATTCGCTCCCGAACACCTCCTCAAAGTATTGCTGGACGATCCCGAGGGGCTCGCGGCCGGTCTGATCGATCGTTCCGGCGGGCAATCCAGGCAGGCATTGCAAGCAGTGGAAGCATTGCTTGCAAAGCGCCCGAAGGTCAGCGGCGGCGGTGCGGGGCAGATCTATCTCGATCCGGCGCTGGCACGTGTTTTCGACGCGGCCGAAACCGCTGGTGAGAAGGCTGGAGACAGTTTCGTCACCGTCGAGCGGTTGTTGCTTGCGCTCGCGTTGGAGAAGGATAGCGAGGCCGGGAAAATTCTCGCCAAGGCCGGCGTCACGCCGCAGAATCTCAATGCGGCCATCAATGCGTTACGCAAAGGCCGCACCGCCGATTCCGCCTCCGCCGAGAACGCCTATGATGCACTGAAGAAATATGCCCGCGATCTCACTCAGGCCGCGCGCGAGGGCAAGCTTGATCCAGTAATCGGCCGCGATGAAGAAATCCGCCGTACTATTCAGGTGCTATCGCGCCGAACCAAGAACAACCCAGTGCTGATCGGCGAGCCCGGGGTCGGCAAGACCGCAATCGTCGAAGGTCTCGCGCTGCGCATCGTTAATGGCGATGTGCCGGAAAGCCTTCAGGATAAGCGCCTGCTCGCGCTCGATCTCGGCGCCATGATTGCCGGCGCCAAATATCGCGGCGAATTCGAAGAGCGGCTTAAGGCGGTGCTTCAGGAGGTCATATCCTCCGATGGCGGGATCATTCTCTTCATCGACGAAATGCACACGCTGGTCGGTGCGGGCAAGGCCGACGGTGCGATGGACGCTTCCAATTTGCTTAAGCCGGCGCTGGCGCGTGGCGAATTGCACTGCATCGGTGCCACCACGCTCGACGAATACAAAAAGCACGTCGAGAAAGACGCCGCGCTCGCTCGCCGATTCCAACCCGTTTACGTTTCGGAACCGAGCATCGAGGATACAATTTCGATCCTGCGCGGATTGAAGGACAAATACGAACAGCACCATGGTGTCCGTATTGCCGATTCAGCGATCGTTGGCGCCGCGATGCTGTCGAACCGTTATATCACCGACCGTTTCCTTCCCGACAAGGCGATCGACCTGATCGACGAAGCCGCGGCAAGGCTAAAGATGCAGGTGGATTCGAAGCCCGAAGAGCTGGATTCGATCGACCGTGAAATTGTTCGTTTGAAGATCGAACAGGAAGCGCTGAAGAAAGAATCGGATCCCGGCTCGAAAGATCGTCTCAAGCGCCTGGAAGGCGAATTGAAGGGACTGGAAAAACGCTCGGCTGATCTCACTAGCCGCTGGAAAGCGGAAAAGGAAAAGCTCTCCGATGCGCAAAAGCTTAAAACCGAGCTCGACCAGCTCCGTGCCGAGCTTGCCAACGCGCAGCGCCGAGGTGAATTCCAGCGTGCCGGCGAATTGGCCTATGGCCGGATTCCAGAGCTGGAGAAAAAGCTGAAGTCGATCGAGGCGGCCGAAGCCAAGGGTGCAATGGTCGAGGAGACTGTAACCGCCGATCACGTAGCCCAGGTAGTCTCGCGTTGGACTGGCGTGCCCGTCGACAAGATGCTCGAAGGCGAGAAAGAAAAGCTCCTGCGTATGGAAGACGAGCTAGCTAAGCGCGTCGTTGGCCAGCAGGACGCAGTGCGCGCGGTGTCGACTGCCGTGCGGCGCGCGCGTGCCGGCTTGCAGGATCCGCACCGGCCGATTGGCTCTTTTATGTTCTTGGGGCCAACGGGCGTCGGCAAGACCGAATTGACCAAAGCTTTGGCCGAATATCTGTTCGACGACGAAAATGCGCTGATTCGCATCGACATGTCGGAATACATGGAAAAGCACGCGGTCTCCCGGCTGATCGGCGCGCCTCCGGGCTATGTCGGCTACGAGGAGGGCGGCGCCCTCACCGAGGCCGTGCGGCGCCGGCCTTACCAGGTCGTTCTGTTCGATGAGATCGAGAAGGCGCACCCCGACGTGTTCAACGTCCTCCTTCAGGTGCTCGATGACGGCCGGCTGACCGACGGGCAGGGCCACACGGTCGACTTCCGCAACACTCTCATTGTGATGACATCAAATCTTGGCGCCGAGTTTCTGGTCAGTCAGCCAGAGGGCCAGGACAGCGATGCGGTCAAGGATCAAGTGATGGCAGTGGTGCGCGCAGCATTCCGGCCTGAATTCCTCAACCGGGTCGATGAAATTATTCTATTCCACCGCCTGAAGAAAGCAGAGATGGGACGCATCGTCGACATCCAAATCGCGCGGCTGCAGAAGCTTCTC
>DASSLE010000058.1:0-2135 GCA_035689725.1 Pseudolabrys sp. | reverse complement strand
CATAAGCAGACATATGCGCCGCAAAAGACAATGTCCGCTTTAGCCCCAATAGCAACCGCAAAAGCGGATTCCCGCAAAAGTCATGTCTGCTTTACCCTCGAAAGCGGACATGTGCGGCGCAACTAGGGATGTCCGCTTTGGGCCAGAAGCGGACATCAATATCGTTGGACGACGCGAGATGTCTGCTTTTGATGCTGTGGACGGCGCCCACTCTGCGGCATCAAGCGTGCCATAGGGTGGTTGCGTAAAGCGAACCTGCCAATAGCGGACTCATGCACCGCAGCAAACAGCATCTTCATTCGACAACGCGGTCGGCGCGCGAGAGTATTGCGTCTGGAATCTTGATGCCAAGTACTTTTGCCGTCTGCAAGTTAATCGACAGCTCGACCTGCGTAGGTTGCTGGACCGGCAGGTCGGCAGGCTTCGCACCGGCCAATATCTTCTTCACGTAATCGGCAGCGGCACGATACATAGCTCGCCGTGGCGGCCCCATAACTCATTAGGGCGCCAGCATCGGTGAACTCAGGAACGTACGTAATTATGGGCAGTCGGTTCCTGAGGGCTAGCGCGGATATAGGCTCACGTAGGTCATCAGGTCATAGAGAGCGGCGTCAGACATGACGACCAGCGCCTCTGGTGGTTGCTGCGCAAGCGCGGCGAAGGTAGCATCGAGTTCATTCGCGGTCCTGAATTCGACCAAACGAACTGTCACGCCGATCGCGTTGGCTTGGACTGGCATCGCTTTGGCCAATTCACGATTTGCGGGATTAGCGGGGTTAAACAAGACCGCAATAACTTTGATAGTCGGAAACGTAGTGCGCAGAATTTCTACCAACTTGGGCATCACATCCTCAGCTAGGTTCGCCAGACCAGTTGTATTTCCTCCAGGTCGTGCAAGGCTGGTGATAAGTCCTTGCCCGACCGGATCAATGAGGCCTGTCATTACAATGGGTATTCTTGCGCTGGCGCGCTGCGCCGCCCGCGCCGCACTAATAGTGGTCACGACGATCGCGGCGGGCTTGCGCTCCACCAATTCTGGCGAATATCGAAAAACGGCCATAATCGCCCTTCGCAAAACGTAGGTCGAGTAGGTAGTCCCGATCCTCGACCATCCCATGGTCGCGCATTCCCTGCTTGAAAGCGTCCACAAAAATCGCAAAAGAATCTGCGCTTCCGCTAATCAAGAATCCGATCACCGGCACAGTCGGCTGCTGCGCACGCACAGCAAGCGACCACGCCGCCGCCGCGCTGCCTAGAAGCGTGATGAACTCGCGCCGTCGCATGTGCTCCCCTGAAAACAAACCTGTCATAACAGGTTACGACCGGGCAGCGAGTGGAAAATGACGCACAACCGAGCACATATTCCTCAGCAGGCCTGATGTCCGCTTTGGGTCAAAAGCAGACATCTCGCGCCGTCCAACGCATGTCCGCTTTACCCCCAATAGCGGACATTGACGGCTAGTCGTTTCATGTCCGCTTTGTGCCAATAGCGGACATCACGCCACTTATGCGACTACCTCCTCGAATGGTGAGGCCAAGTGCCGCCCTGTTTCAGTCCGGCGCATTTGTTTTGCTGCTGCAAATAACGCCTTTTAGTGATGGCCAACACAGCGGCCAATTCCGCCTTCACCTATTCTGACATTAATGCCGGAGCAGTTTGCCCTTGGGGCACACATCGGGCACACATAAGGAGGCGACGATGTACGCCACCACTTACGCCCGTATAGCCGTCCATATTGGCCAACTCATCGAGGGCGAAGGCCGGCAAATCGAAGCACGCCATCACGCACTCTCGCAGCTCTCCCGCCTCGATCTGGCTAGCCGCGGTCTCAATCGCCCGTGCGGACTGAACGAGCTGATGTCTCAGACCGTCGGTCGCGCTCTGACGGGCCGCTGAGGAATCTCACCGCTGCACAGGGCCTACTGACAGCAAACCTGACCGAGACGCCGCATCTTTGGGTCCTAAGCGTCACGATTGCGGTTAGAGCAGCTACGGGGAGGCGGCCATGCTTACCATTCCCGAACTGGCGGCGGAGGCCTTGGGGTCTCACCTTGCCGAGCACATGGGTCGGCGGTTTGGCTCGACGGACGCGGGTTTAATAGAACGCGTCCAGTCGGCTGCCAGACTTGCTCTC
>DASSLE010000057.1:0-2405 GCA_035689725.1 Pseudolabrys sp. | reverse complement strand
TTCAAAACGTTCGTCGCCGGCTACGACAAGCTCACCGCCGCCTGCAATGCCTGCCATCAAGGCACCGAAAACGGCTTCATCGTCATCCAACGGCCGAGCCGTCCGGCGTTCACCAACCAGGACTACCGGCCGCACCAGTAGTGGTTGAGCCGTGGAGAGCCTGTGATGCGTCTATTCATCGATGGGTTGCCAGCGGCGCCTAGCGTTCGCCGCGCGGGCGCGTGTGCCATGATTTCCGTCGTAAACCGCGGTTGGATCGTCTCGCCTAGCGCCGTAGCTCACCCTGTCGACGCGTGCTAAATGCAGGCGTCATGACCAGATCCCAAGACCTCAAGGAGCTTGCACCCACAGGTAAACTTCGTGGCGGTGTGGTTGCCGCACCGGCGGCTTCTGCCTTTTTCGCCATCAAGGATGGCGAAGGCGACGTCAAAGGCGTGACCGTCGATCTGATCCGCGGCTTCGCCGCCGCCTTGAAACTGCCGGTGGCGCTGCAGGTCTATGATAATTCCGGTCAGGTCACTGATGCGGTCGCGAAAGGCGAGTGTGACATCGCCTTCATGCCGCAGGACGCCGAGCGTGCGAAGCGCGTGGATTTTGGATCGGCCTACTACTTCATCGAAAGCACTTACCTGGTGCCGGCCGGCTCGACCATCGAAACCATCGACGAGGTCAATCGCCCGGGTCGTCGGATTGTTGCGATCTCCAACACCACAACCGCCCGTAGCGCCCGCCGCACGGCACCGAATGCGAGCGTCGAGGAGGTATCGAGCGTCGATCAGATGACGGAGATGGCGCGGAAAGGGCAGGGCGATGCCTTCGCGCTCTCCCATGACTCGTTCGCCGGCCTGCTGCCGAAGTTGCCGGGCGCGCGTGTGCTGTCAGGCAATTTTCAGCAAACCGGTATCGCGGTCGCGGTACCGAAGGGGCGGCCGATTGCGCTGAAGATTGCGAGCGAACTGCTCGAAGTTGCGAAGACATCGGGCTTGGTGCGGCGCGCGCTTGATGCAGCCGGCTTTCCGGAGGCAGCAGTGGCGCCCTAGCGCGTACTTAGCGTTTGCCAAAGCGATGCGACGTCGTGCTCATGCGCAATCTCAGATTTTTACAATGACATTGCCGATCGTGCCGCGCTCGACTGCTTCATGGGCGGCGACTGTATCTGCCAGTGAAAAGACGGGTTGCGTTACGCGATTGTGCAAAGCGCCGGTTTTGAGCGCGTCGTTAATGGTCGCGATGGCACGTTCGCGTTCGGCCGTGTCAAGTTCGTAGACCAGAAAGAATTGCAGGCGGATAGAATTGACCAGGCAAAATGCAGCCGGCAGCACTGCTTCAGGTCCGGTGCCATAAACGATGACACTGCCCTTGGGCCGCAGCACGCTCGGGATGAGCTTGGCGTTGGCTGTGAGATCCATCTCTATCGCTGCGTCGACCCCGCGGTTTCTGGTGATCGCCATCACCCGATCGCCAACATTCTCACGTTTGTAGTCGATGGTGTGGTCGGCGCCGGCCTCGCGCGCGACCTTGGCCTTCTCGGGCGAGGACGCCGTGGTTATGACGTTCGCACCTTTCGCTTTTGCGAATTGAATGACGTATTGGCTGACCGCGCCCGCGCCGCCCGATACCAACAGCGTGGTGTCTTTGGTGGCATTGGCGAGAATGACAGCGTGGATAGCCGTCATCGCCGGGATTCCAAGACAGGCACCGGCTTCGAAGCTCGCATTGTCTGGCAGTATGACGGCCTGCGCGGCTGGCACCACAATACACTCGGCGGCTGTGCCGAAAGCACGTTTCCACTGGCCATTCCATACCCATACACGCTCGCCGATGCGGGACTTCGCAACGCCGTCGCCGACGTCATCGATCATTCCGGCCCCATCGCTGTGCGGAATTACGCGTGGGAAGGCTATTTTGCGCGTGGAACCTTGCCGCGATTTAACGTCAGAAGGATTGACGCCCGTGGTGGCAAGCTTGACGCGTACTTCACCCGCACCGGCCTGCGGCGTTTGTATTTCGCCGATTTGTAGTACCTCGCGCGCGGTGCCGTTGCGCTCATAATAAGCCGCTCGCATGAGCCGCCTCCCCCCGTGAAACCGGCACGATAGCATGCCGGGACGGTCAGGAAATCGAGCCAAGAACCGGAAGAGCGGTCACGCGATGCTCGATGACGCCTGTCATGGGCACGCCATTTGGAAGGGATAGGCCGCATTCGGCTGTTGATCGACGGAGATGACGGCACGCATAGGGACTAGCGCGCCATCATCGCCCCGCTTCGCGTGGGCACGCGTGAGCAGCTCGGCGGATAACTGACGTCCGAAGGAAACTGATATCAGCCGGCAAGCCGGGTCCACTCGGCGCGGGCGCGCTCCGTGAGGCGGTTCCAGTTACTGCTGACGACATCCCAATTCACC
>DASSLE010000056.1:0-2682 GCA_035689725.1 Pseudolabrys sp. | reverse complement strand
TGGCTACGACAAGGCCGCAAGAGTAGCGAAAGCAGCGCACGCCAACGGTACGACACTACGCGAAGAAGCCATACGTCTTGGTTTTATCAGTGGGGCTGAATTTGATCGTGTAGTTCGACCCGAAAAAATGACCCGCCCCCGATAAATCGCAGCCCGCAGGCGTGGGATTCCGCGGTATCGCGATAGGTACATTTAGAGCCAAATCCGGTTGGCATCTCGAGCGTCCGCAATAAAAGTTGGGACTAGCCAAGGCTGTATTCTGGATTCTGGCATGCGCAATGTATTGCCGAGGATGGTTGTTATGCATTCCGCTACTATTCTACGGTTGCTGCATGTCAAATGATTCAAAACGAAAAACTTGCCGTAGAGTTTCGTGAGAGGTCCTTTCATGTTTTTGCTAGTATAACACTTTCAATTTTAAATATACATTTGTAAGTTCCATGGCACGTCTCTAATTACATTCCTCGATTCTACTCATATTCGGCAGCGATCATTTATTCGACTTTTTAATCAACCAACCGTGTATTGAATTACAGCAAAAATCAGCCACACAGTAGCAGGCGCAATCTTGTGGAGTTCGCCGTAAAGGCACCTTTCCGCCAACGTGTCGGCGCATTTGGCAGTGATGTTTCTAATCTACGGGAGCGCCGAGCTGAAACGTAACCCGTTACCATCGAGGGCGACGGAATGGTTGAAGTGATCAATCTTCGGACCGTTCGAAAGCGGGAGAAACGGCAACAGCACGATCAACGTGCCCGCGCCAATCGTCTTGCGTTTGGCCAGACCAAACATGGTCGCAAGACCGAAGCCGCGTACCAAGCCAAAGCTATACGGGACCTCGATCGGCACCGGGTCGAAATAGGGGACGATCAATGAAATCTCCGGTTGTCAAACGTTCGATCGTAATTGCGGGTCATAAGACAAGCGTGAGTCTTGAAGACGCGTTCTGGAGAGGATTGAAAGAAATCGCGAACGGTAGGGAAATGACCCTGTCAGATTTGGTGGCGTCGATCGACACCGATCGGCGTCACGGCAATCTGTCATCCGCGATTCGTCTTTTCGTTCTCGACCATTACCGCATGCACAATGGCGAGGAGCGCATCCCGCAAAGTGAACCTCGCGAAATGCAAACCCCTCACGTGATACATTCAGTTTTGCGAGCGGACTGAGGCGGCAGGTTGCCCCGCGTTGTGAGGCGCGGGCGCCGGCCTAATATCAATAGGTGCCGGCAAGGCAGGTGCTTGCTTAGTCTTCGGCGCCCCTCGCGCGCGCGGTTGCGGCGGAACACTCTCAATCGCGCGCAGCCGCTTGGTTTGGCTTTCGACCGCCCGCAACGTTAGCCATCCGGTGAGCGCCGACACATCGGTACTGCGCGATGGCGCCGTTAATGGCCCTTTCAGCGCTACGAATATTTTTGGGGGCGCACCGGTAGCCTCGGTTGAACCTGAGAGCACGAGCCGTGAATCAATCGACCCGTCCGTGAGGTCGAGCGTGCCAGCAACAGACAGCGCTGCGTCCTTACTTTCAACCGAGACGTTACTGAAGCGGAGCTGGCCGGCCGTGATCTGCATGACCGACTCCGCCCCCTTTATTAGGAGTTGGCCGCTTTCCAGGGATTTGCTCACAAGGTCGAAGATGCGGGCGGACTCGATAGGCAGGCCCTGATCGACCGCACGAGTAACCGCATTGAAAGTGCTCGGATCGAGGCCGGCGATTTGCCCGTTGCCAAGCGCGATCTTACCAGAACCTCTCAGCGAACCGACGAGGGCAACCGGGCTCAAGCCGGTACCCTCTACTTCCGCCGTCAAACCGAGCGATCCGATGAATGGCGAGTGTGCTGTCGAGAGCAATAACGCCGCAGCGTTGGCGTCAGTGACCGAAATCTTTGCACGCGCGGTCAAGCCATCTTCGTTGCGACGAAACGTAATTTCTCCAGAAAAACGTCCACCCGCGAGATCGCCTGTAGCATTTTCCAAAGATAGGTCATTTTTACCGAAACGCAGTACGGCGTTGAGTTCACGTGCGGTCAGCTGTGGCAGCACGTTCGCACGTCCGACCTTGACCGCAACTTTCCCCGAAAATTTTCCGAACACGCCGGCGCCGAATGGCTCGCTCGACCAGGTCCAGACAGAACCCATAGCGGAAGTTTGAGGCTGCAGGCCGATCCCACGAGCAATCAATGCCGAGACGTCGGCCGCATCGGCGTCGAGCATGCCATCGATGCGATGGGGCAAAGCACTATCGACTGCAAGTCGGCCCCGAATGCGGGACCCGGCGAGCTTCGCGTCAATATCATCGAAGGTCATGGCGCCGCTCACAATTTCGACGTGCGACGTCATCCGCAGTGGCAAATAACCAGTTCCACCTATTTCAGCCGCCGGCAGCAACGGTCGCAGATCAGCTTCTGTCACCCGCAACGCTGCCGCGACCTTGGCGCCTTGTTCTTCAAAAAATCGTCCGCTCCCGCTCGCCTGCGCCGATAGGCCATCTGCGGACAGTCGTATCTCGAAAGTCATGTCGTTATTCGCAGGTCCTGCCAATTGTATCCTCAGCTGGCCCGGGCCGCTTCCAATCGCCACAATCCGGTCGAGACTCATGCGCGTAAGGAGCGCCACGCCCTGCGGCGCATCAATCGTCCCATCGATATGGACATCGGCCGCGGAGGGTTTGGTCCAGTCGCCG
>DASSLE010000055.1:0-2453 GCA_035689725.1 Pseudolabrys sp. | reverse complement strand
GCGTCATGCGGACGCATCTTGGAGCGCGTTTGCCCCTTGAAGGTGATGCGGCCCCGCTGCGGGTGATAGAAACCGTTGACGATATTGAGCATCGAGGTCTTGCCGGCCCCGTTCGGCCCGATGATGGCGCGAATTTCGCCTTTACGGATATCAAAGGAGACGTCGCTCACCGCTTTGACTCCGCCGAACGATAGCGACACATCTTCCACCGACAACAGTACATCGCCGACCGCAACGTCGGGTCCGCCCGGCGCCCTCATGCCGCCTTCCCCATGGCGGAAACGGGTTCAGTCTTCATGTCGCGGATTTTCACGCGGGCACTAATCGTGCCCTTGCGGCCATCTTCGAAGGTGACCTCTGTCGAAATGTCGGCCTCCTTCGAGCCGTCATAAAGCGCCTTGATCAGCGGCGCATATCGTTCTGCGATAAAGCCTCGGCGGACCTTCAGCGTACGGGTGATCTCGCCGTCGTCGGCGTCGAGTTCCTTGTGCAGGATCAGGAAGCGCTTGATCTGGGCGCCCGCCATCACCTTGTCCTCGGCAAGCGAGCGGTTCACCTCCGCAACATGTTTTTCGAGCATGTCGTAGACGAGCGGATGGCTGGCCAGCTCCTGATATGAGCCGTAGACCACGTTGTTGCGCTCTGCCCAACTTCCAACTGCGGTGAGATCGATATTGAGCATGACCGTGACGAAATCGCGCTTGTCTCCGAGCGCGACCGCCTCGCGAATATTGGGATAGAACTTGAGCTTGTTCTCGATATATTTCGGCGGGAACATCGTTCCGTCGTTGAGCCTGCCCACATCCTTTGTGCGGTCGATGATTTTCAGATGGCCGGTCTTCTCATCAAAGAAGCCCGCGTCGCCGGTCTTTACGTAACCGTCCGGCGTCATCACCTCGGCTGTCTTGGCTTCGTCTTTGAAATAGCCGGAGAACATGCCGGGCGACTTGAACTGAACCTCGCCATCCTCGGAGATGCGGATGTCGACGTTGGGGCAAGCAGGCCCAACCGTATCGGAATAAATTTCGCCGTCCGGCTGCGCGGTTACGTAGAGGAAGGCTTCGGTTTGCCCATAGAGCTGTTTCAGGTTCAAGCCGATCGAGCGGTAAAAACTGAATAGATCCGGCCCGACCGCCTCGCCCGCGGTGTAGGCGACGCGCACACGTGAGAAGCCGAGCACGTTCTTGAGGGGGCCATAGACGAGGACATTGCCGATTGCGTAGAGCAGCCGCCCTATCAGCGGCACAGGATCGCCGTTGAGAATGTGCTCGCCATAGTGACGTGCTACCCCGATGAAATAATGAAACAGCTTGCGTTTGATGACGCCGGCATCTTCCATGCGGATCATCACACGGGTGAGAAGCAATTCAAGCGTGCGCGGCGGCGCGAAATAGAAGCTTGGCCCGATCTCACGCAGATCAGCCATGGCAGTGTCGGGACTCTCCGGACAGGCGGTGCAGAAGCCGGAGACCATGCCTTGCGCGTAATTGAGATAGTGGTCGCCGACCCAGGCGAGCGGCAAATAAGCAAGCGCCACGTCGTTCACGGTGAGCTTGTCGAAGGCGACCGTATCAGCCGCAGCATGGATCGAACCTTCGTTGGTAAGCACGACGCCCTTGGATGTGCCAGTGGTGCCCGACGTATAAAGAATAATGGACGGATCTGAGCCCTTGCCGGCGGCAATCTCGCCATTGAGCCATGCGGCTACTGCGGTGTCGGCGAGCGCTTTGCGTCCTTCCTCGATAACGTCGTCCATCGAACGCAGCCGGCTGTGATCGTAATCGCGGAGCCCGCGCTTCTCGTCGTAAAACATCAGTTCGAGCTTGGGGAGGCGCTTCATGACCGACAGAATCTTGTCGACCTGTTCCTGGTCCTCGACTGCGGCGAAGCGCACGTCGGCGTGAGCGAGCACATAAGCGAGCTCATCGGCCACCGCATCGGCATAGACCGGCACGGGAATGGCGCCCAACATCTGTGCCGCCATCACAGACCAATAAAGCTTTGGGCGATTGCCGCCGACGATGGCAATGGTCTCGCCGCGCTTGACGCCCAGCCGATGCAGTCCGACCGCATAGGCGCGTACGACATCGAGGACCTGACTCCAGGTCCAAGTCTGCCAGATGCCAAGATCCTTGTGCCGCATGGCCGGTCGCGCCCCGTAAATATGGGCATTACGGGTGAGCAGCTTGGGAAACG
Source organism: Pseudolabrys sp. (assembly GCA_035689725.1). Taxonomy (GTDB): domain Bacteria; phylum Pseudomonadota; class Alphaproteobacteria; order Rhizobiales; family Xanthobacteraceae; genus Pseudolabrys. The sequence continues at coordinate 257 of DASSLE010000055.1, read as the reverse complement.
TATCCGCGCCAGCGACGGCGTTTGGCGCCACAGCCCAATCCTCCCATACGGCCGCGCTCGCGGGCGCAGCTCTTAACCCCTCGCCGTCTCTTATGGACGATCTTGTTATGTCAATATGAAAACACCGCCGGAAGGCGGTCAAGTATCAGATAACAGGTAATTGGTCGTAATGGGACGGCTAAGCTATTCCGCGGCCTTGAGAAAGGTCGTTGCACCTGCGCGGAATTGCTCCCGCAGCGCTGCTTCTTCCGCCTTGG
>DASSLE010000054.1:0-4684 GCA_035689725.1 Pseudolabrys sp. | reverse complement strand
CCGCCGAAACCGGCGCAGCCTCCGCCGCAGCAGCAGAAGAAACCGCCGCCGCAACCGGGCGAGAAGCCTCCTGAGGTACCGAAATAGCGTTCTTTGCTCCGCGCAGAACAAAACGGGCAGCTCAGGTCGGCTGCCCGTTGCATAATTGCGTTCGTCGCCGTGCGGCTCAGTGCGACAGCACGTTCCTGAACTGCCAGGGATCGCGCTTGTCGACATCTTCCGGGAAAAGGCCAGGCCGTCCGGTGAGTGGCGTCCAGTCGGTGTAAGTGCCGATCACAGGCCCGAGGTATGGCAGCTGCACCTCGAGACAGCGGCGAAAATCCATCTCGTCGGTCTCAACGATGCCAGCCTTCGGATTCTCGAGTGCCCACACCATGCCGGCAAGCAACGCTGAGGTCACCTGCAGGCCAGTAGCGTTCTGGTAAGGCGCGACTTCGCGGGTCTCGTCGATCGAGAGCTGTGAACCATACCAATAGGCGTTCTTCTTGTGGCCGTAGAGCAGCACGCCGAGCTCGTCGATCCCGTCGGCGATCTCATGCTCATCGAGAATGTGGACGTCTTCCTGAGGGACGCCAGCGCGGCCGAACACCTCGTGCAGCGACAACACAGCGTCGTTGCAAGGGTGATAGGCGTAGTGGCAGGTCGGCCGGTAAATGGTTTTGCGACCCTGACGAAGCGTGAAGTAGTCGGCAATCGAGATCGACTCGTTGTGGGTGACCAGAAATCCGTATTGCGCGCCCGCAGTCGGTGTCCACGAACGCACGCGCGTGTCGGCGCCGGGCTGCAACAGGTAGACCGCAGCACCACAGCCGGTTTTGTGCTTGCGCGCGTTCGCCGGCATCCATTTTTCATGCGTTCCCCAGCCGAGCTCGGCCGGCTGCAGCCCCTCGGACACAAAGCCTTCGACAGACCAGGTGTTGACGAACACATTCATCGGCTTGGGGACCTTGGCGCGCTGGGTATCCCGCTCGGCGATGTGGATACCCTTGATGCCGGCCTTCTTGGCCAGCCGGGCCCATTCGTCCCGCGTCTTCGGCTCCTTGAATTTCAATCCAATGTCGCCAGCGATGTTGAGCAGTGCTTGCTTGACGAACCAAGACACCATGCCGGGATTGGCGCCGCAGCAGGAGACCGCGGTGGGGCCACCAGGCCTTTTGCGGCGCGCCGCGAGAATTGTTTCCCGCAGTGCATAATTCGACCGCGCTTCCGGACCGAGCTTGAGGTCAAAATAAAAGCCCTTCCAAGGCTCGACCACGGTGTCGATGTAGAGCGCACCGATTTCCCGGCACAACTCCATGATGTCGAGTGACGAGGTGTCGACCGACACGTTCACACAGAAACCCTGGCCTCCGCCGGCTGTGAGCAACGGCGTCAGAAGATGGCGGTAATTGTCCTTTGTAACGGCCTGATGGACGAAGCGGATGCCGCGAGCATCCAGCAGTTTGCGATCCTTGTCCTCGGGGTCGATGACTACGAAGCGCTTCTTGTCGTAGTGGAAGTGGCGCTCGATCAGCGGAAGAGTGCCTTTGCCGATCGAGCCGAAGCCGATCATGACGATAGGTCCGTCGATACGGGCATGCACTGGCCATTTGGGCATTGTCAGTGTCTCCAGAAACGCTGGTCATATCCGCGACGAAGCGCGAACGGAATAGAGGCCGGGCGAAAGCCACCCGGCGTCCACGACATTCTGCCTGCCAGGGTTATGCGGCGGCGAGACCCGGCTGCGAAACCGGCCGGCTGGGCGCGTGTAATAGCCCGCGCGCGCCTTTGAGGGCGCCCGGCACAAGCTCGAGGGCAAGCAGCCGATCGCGCTCAAACGGGCCAGGCATGCGCAGGCTGGCAGCCTTCTCGGCCAAGAAGCCGAAGCGGCTGTAATAAGGAGCATCGCCCACGAGGACAACTGCGTGATGGCCAAGCCGGCGCGCCGCACTCAGGGCGTGGCGGACGAGTGCCGTGCCGATGCCGCGGCTGCGGCAATCAGTGGCGACGGCCACTGGACCGAGAAGCAAAGCCGGCTGGCGGGTGCCGCACACGATATTCCAGAGTCGGGCAGTACCGACAATGCGTTTGCCGTCCATTGCCACGAAGGCGAGGCTCTCGGCCGGCAACCGGCCATCCCGCAGGCGCTGCGAGCTCTTCCGCCAGCGCCGCTTGCCGAAAGCCTCGTCGAGCAACGCTTCGCGTGCTGCGACGTCGGGAGGACGTTCTTTCCTGATGGAGATCATCTCAGTTTTCTCCCGGCCCTGGCGCGCGGCCAAGCGCGCGCTCCGAGGGCGTTGTTTGTCGGGATGAAGGGAGCCGGCCTAACCGGCTCCCGCGATGTCAGATGTGATAGGTCTTCAGCGGCGAGAAGCCGTTGAACGCGACCGATGAGTAGGTCGCCGTATAGGCGCCGGTACCCTCGATCAGCACCTTATCGCCGATCTCCAGGCTGACCGGGAGCATGTAGGGCTCCTTCTCGTACAGCACGTCGGCGGAGTCGCAGGTCGGCCCTGCCAGCACGCATGGTGCCAGGGCGTCGCCGTCCCGCGGGGTGCGGATCGGATAGCGGATCGACTCGTCCATGGTTTCGGCGAGACCGCCGAACTTGCCGATGTCGAGATAGACCCAGCGGACGTCGTCCTCTTCGCTCTTTTTGGAAACGAGAACGACTTCGGCCTCGATGGTGCCGGCATTACCGACCATGCCGCGGCCCGGTTCGATGATCGTCTCCGGAATGCGGTTGCCGAAATGCTTGCGCAGCGCCTTGAAGATAGCGTTGCCGTAGGTTTTCACCGACGGTACGTTCTTCAGATACTTGGTTGGGAAGCCGCCGCCGAGGTTGACCATCGACAGATTCATGCCGCGCTCGCCGCACTCCTTGAATACGGCAGCCGCCGAAGCAAGCGCGCGGTCCCAGGCATGCTGGTTGCGCTGCTGGGAGCCGACATGGAACGAGACACCATGCGGTTCCAGTCCCGCCTTAAGGGCGTGCTCCAATACGTCGACAGCCATGGCTGGCTCGCAGCCGAACTTGCGCGACAGCGGCCATTCCGCCCCGACGCAGTCCGAAAGGATACGGCAGAACACGCGGCTGCCGGGCGCGGCGCGGGCGACCTTCTCGACCTCTGGCTTGCAATCGACCGCATAGAGGCGAACGCCGAGCGCGTAGGCGCGGGCGATATCACGCTCTTTCTTGATAGTGTTGCCATAGCTGATGTGGTCGGGCGTAGCGCCGGCAGCGAGCACCATCTCGATCTCGGGGATCGAAGCGGTGTCGAAGCAGGAGCCGAGCCTGGCCAGCAGTGTCAGCACTTCCGGCGCCGGGTTTGCCTTCACGGCGTAGAACACGCGCGTGTCCGGCAGCGCCTTGGCGAAGGCGTTGTAGTTGTCGCGGACGACGTCGAGATCGACGACGAGGCAAGGGCCTTCGTCGTTACGCTTACGTAGAAACTCGCGGATGCGCTCAGTCATTGGCGCTATTCCCCACGGCTGACGGGGCCATCAAGCCCCGTATGTCGCGGTCAACGAAGGCAAGCGTCTGCGCGCGATGGGGACGCGCCAACGCTACACATCGTATCCCGCTCATGCTGCCTTGGATTGGATGGGGAGATCCCCCCGTCCGCACGGCCGGCAAAGATGAACAAGCCTCTTCGGTGACCCGCGCCGGTGGTGGAGACCGGCAGAGACCAAGGAAGCCCGATCGTCGTTGCTTTAAGCCGCGTCCCCTGCTGAGAGCAGAGTGCGCCGGTTTCGCCTCCGGCTGCCGGTCAGATTTCTTGGAGAGGTTTTGGCTTCTCTCTCCAGGCGGCTGGCCGGCCTCTTGTCCGGCTACCTACCGACCGACACACGGCCACAGGCACGTGCGAAATTGGGCACAACCGAAATAACATTTTTTTCGCGTTGTGCAAGCGAATTAGTTCGCCGCATCAAAAAACTTTCTTAACTTTTTCTTTCGGCGATCGAGCGCGATGCGATCAATCGCGCGCAGTGAACGGCTCGATGCGGTGAGCGTTGCGCACGAACTGCACCATGATGGCGATGCCGCCGAGCACGAACAGCGCGTCGAGGATTCGCTGTCCTATGCTGCCGAGGTCGAACAAGGTGGCGAGCGCCCAAGAGCCGGCGAAGGCAGCGCCGAACACCTCGGCGCCAATCAGGATGGCGGCGCTTATCACGGTGACGACATTAAGCCAGACGATGCGGCGGTCTTGGGCCATGAGGGCCTCCCTTGCGAGGCGCAATCTCCTCGAATCCGGCTGTCAGATCAAGTCCATAGCCACGAACCCCGACAAGCGCGCGGGCTTTTGATTTTGCTCATGGCGGCCCAGGTCGAGGCGCTGAAGGTTAACGTATGATTCTGTCAAACGTGCTCAGGATTGTTCGCCCCTTCCTGGCCGGCCTCGCAGCGGCTGGCTTGGCAGCCGGTATTGCGGCGAAGCTCGCGGGTGTCGGCGACTGGGCGCCTGTCATATGGGCGGCAGTCACCGTGCCGGTGCTGATCGCGCTGCTCATCGAGATTGTGACAAGTCTGCGGCACGGGGACGTCGGGCTCGACATCGTTGCTGCTCTGTCAATGACTGCGGCATTGGCCTTCGGCGAGACTCTCGCCGCAGCCATCGTTGCCCTGATGTATGCCGGGGGCCAATACCTCGAGAGCTTCGCCGAAAGGGCAGCCCGCCGCGAGATGGCCGCCCTGCTGTCG
>DASSLE010000053.1:0-2759 GCA_035689725.1 Pseudolabrys sp. | reverse complement strand
TGGAGCCTTCCCGTACGATCGCCGCGGCCAGTACGGTCGCGGTGGTGGTGCCATCGCCAGCGGTGTCGGAGGTGCGGGAAGCGACCTCGCGCACCATCTGCGCGCCCATGTTCTCGAACTTGTCTTGGAGCTCGATCTCCTTCGCCACCGTCACACCATCCTTGGTGATGCGTGGAGCGCCGAACGATTTATCAAGCACGACGTTGCGGCCTTTCGGACCGAGCGTCACCCTCACCGCATTGGCGAGGATGTCGATGCCGCGCAGCATACGGTCGCGGGCATCGACAGAAAATTTGACGTCTTTAGCAGCCATTGTTTGTGTTCCTCTGATCTAGATTTCGGATCGGCAGCCCTTAGGCGGCCTTCTTCTTGGCAGCGGCGGCGCCTTCGATCACGCCCATGATGTCGGACTCCTTCATGATCAGGAGATCCTGGCCGTCGATCTTCACCTCGGTGCCCGACCATTTGCCGAACAACACGGTATCGCCGACCTTGAGATCGATCGGGATCAGCTTGCCGTTTTCGTCGCGGCCTCCGGGGCCGACGGCGATGATTTCGCCCTGTGAGGGTTTCTCCTTGGCGGTGTCGGGAATAATGATGCCGCCGGCGGTCTTTTCCTCGGCATCGATGCGCTTGACGACGACGCGGTCGTGAAGCGGACGGAACTTCATGGCAGTCCTCCTAAGATTTGTTGACGGTCTATTTTTGGTGGTTGGCTGGTCCTGCGGCCAAGCCCCGATGGCAGCGTTTTTTGCCGCAAGGGCACCGGAAGGGTCTTTAGCACTCCTTCCGGTCGAGTGCCAACAATTTTGAAACGTCCGTAATATCAATGGCTAACGGGATACAAGGAACCGCTCGGCTGCGCGAGGGGTTTAACGCAGGTACCTCCGCCCGCGGCAGGGCGGCGCAAGATCCTTGGAAATTAGTTTCGAATCAGAAACGGTGGTGCGATGGTTTCGGAAGATTTTCGCAAACAAGTCCTTGGTTACGGCCTGACAACCGCACACATTCTATATCGGCGGCCCGACCATCGCTGGCTGCTCCAGTCCTATGTATGGCAGAACTACGATCTGTTCCCAGAATTTCCTGAACTGCACCGCTTCCTGACGTTCTGGATGGAGAAGCTAGAGGGCCCACTGCATTCGGTGCGCGTGGCGCATTGCAAGCTGATCAAGCCGGCTGAACTCAAGGCTGTCGACGGAGAATTCCGGCTGCACTAGGCGAGTGGCCGGATGAGCTATGGGGAGGCAAAGCGGCGGCCTGCTTGCTTAGACGATGGCTGGCTGCCTAGAAACATAAAACTATTGCACCATCTCAGAAGCAGTTACCTCGTGAGGCTACCTTTAGTGGTTGGCTATCGAACAGAGAGCACAAAAAACCCCAGCCGATGCCGGGGCTTTTGGATTTTTCACCTAAGTAGTTTTAACTTCGATCTTCTTCTCTGGCTTGATGGCCTCAGGCTTCTTGGGAAGCCTCACCGTGAGCACGCCCTTCTTGAAGCTTGCTTCGATCTTGTCGGTGTCGACGCCCTCCGGTAGTGCGAAGTGGCGCTCGAAGGAGCCGATATGGCGTTCATGGATATAGTAGTCCTTTTTCTTCTCCTCCTTCTCTTCCTGCCTCTCGCCTTTGATCGTCAGGCCGCCTTTGACGAGCTTCACCTCGATATTTTTCTCGTCAATCCCCGGAAGATCGGCAGTGAGCTCATAGGCGTTATCCGTCTCGACAACGTCGACAGCGGGAGCGCCACCCCATTTCAGCTGACGCCGCCAGAACGGCTCGACTTCGAAAGCTGAGCGCCGGAGGGGGCGCCAGAAATCCCGGTCGAAATCCTCAAAAAGTCGGTCGACCTCACGACGCAGGCTTTCGAACGGACGCCACGTTTGCGGCTCGGCCGGGCGCTCAGAGGCCTTCTCCTCTGTTACGGGTACTTTGCTTGCAGTTTCGTCCATTTCCCATCCTCCTCTATGATTGGAATATTCGTGACCATTGAAGAATATCTGTATTGCGCCTAGCCAAAATCAAGTCGAGGTTCCGGAGGCATGAAGTTTGCGGAACTGCACGCTAACGGGTAGTGAACGTCCCGCACTTGCTCTTTAACGTCCCGCACTTGCTCTTTCTTGCTGGCAACTCGTTCAACTGTGCCTGATTACACGATCGAACGATCAAAAGGCTCAGATCGCGTGGCTCGATAAATAAGGATCGGAAGCGGGCGAAGCTGGGTGATGTGATAGTTTGATGGTGATGCGAGGCTAGGTCACCACCTAAGTGTGTTAGCGTAACTTGCGTCGCCAATCCGCTCGCCGTTTGCCGATCGATTGTCGAATGTTTCGACACGGTTTTCCTGGCGAACCTTTATTCAATTTTATTTCCAGAAGTGCGACCACGCCGGCAGACTATGCCGGTGCAGCGCGTGGCAGCAGTCTGAGAGACCACCTGCAGCGACAGGATTATCCCACCCCGGCCAAGGCTGTTAAGGGAAGGAGTCGTCAATGTCCTAAGGGCCAAAGGCGGACGCTGCCAGACTAGACGCGGATGTCTGCACTTACGCTGCGAACATGGCAGCAGGCGCGATCCGCCCGCGTCACTGGCGCGGTTCCATTTGCCGCACCATAAGAAGCGGCGGATCGCCACAGGCGGGGGCTGTAACATCAACCTGAGCGTGACCGTAATCCGAATCGCACCAACGTCCGCCCTCGAAAAGGCCGTGCGAAGCAGCGATCCGGCCGAGGGCGACACGACCCGGCAGATTGCAGCGCGGA
>DASSLE010000052.1:0-7242 GCA_035689725.1 Pseudolabrys sp. | reverse complement strand
GCCCCGAGCTCTTCTTCGGCCGTACCAATTTCATCCTGCCTGCCGCTCTCGGCGATGATGCGCGATGGATTTTCAGGGTCGGCGCGGAATGCGATCATATTGTCGGTGATACGCCACATCGGGCGCACCAGGAGATAATGCAGGGCGAAGAACACCAGCATCGCAGTAATGCAGGAAATCGCCAGCGACAGCATCAGAATGTTTACGGAGAACGTCCACATCGCCTTGTACAGGGGAGCTTCTTCGAGAATGATTTCGAGGAAGTCGCCGCCCATGGGGGCCGCTCCCACCACACGTATCACGTCGCCCGGCTTGCTGGTGAGCAGGGTATCGAACGCGTCAAAGATGGATTGCCACCAGGAAACCTGTCGCATGTCGATGTCTTGCGCGATCCCGGATGGCATATCGGAGGCGGCGAGCAACCGGCGCTGATTGCCCATCTTCATTGCCACTGCGCGCGCGCCGATGCTTCTGAGAATCTGGTTTGTAAGGCTTTCAGGCACCATTCCACTTGGTGCAGCATCGAGCACGAGGGCCGCCGTGTGCGCCGCGGCAAGCCGATCGTTCAACCAGTTCAAGCGGAAGTTCGCGACCGAAGGCACGTAAATCAAAACTTCCGCCACCATCACGAACAGGATGGTGAGCAGCAGCAACTTTCCCGAAAGACCGACGCGCCAAATCCGCGCCGGCCGCGGCTCCGGTCCAATTACGGTGCTTGCTTCGTTGTCCGATTCCAAAATTGCCTCAACCGAAAGTTCGCATCCAACTAATGATGCGCCGCACCCAGGGACTGGTCAAACTTGGGGTAAAAAAATCGATGGCTGCATGCTTTCCGAGTTCCGACAGCGTCGGATATGGCAGCACGATATCGGTGACAGCGCGGATGTTCAGTCCCTGCGCGATCGCGAGCGTCCACATTGCAATCAGCTCTGCTGCCTGCGCTCCAACGATCGTTGCACCTACTATCTTACCTTTTCTCGTAGTGATGACTTTTATGTGGCCGCGCGTGTCTCCTTCCGTCTGCGCGCGGTCATTGTCGTTGTAAGGCCAGCGCGCAATGCGGATCTTGATCCGGCGCGCCCGCGCCTGTGCTTCGGTGAGGCCAGTGTGCGCGAGCTCCGGTTCGGTAAAGGTCGCCCGCGGAACGACGCTGTTATTTACCTTCGCCGGAAGACGGAACAGCGCATTTCGAATGACCAGACCGGCGTGATAATTGGCAGCGTGCGTAAGCGGTGAGTGCCCGGCTGCGCAATCGCCGATCGCGTAGACACGCCGGTTGCTGGTCTTGAGCTTTCTATTCACGACAATGCCGGAGCGGTCGTAACGAATCCCCGCGGCGTCGAGATCGAGTCCGTCGATCGTCGGTCTACGCCCGGTCGCAATCAGCAAATGGCTGCCGGTAATGGTCTGTTCGGCGCCACCGGCTTCGATCGTCACCGTTACGGTAGCGCCAGCGTGCGCGATGCCGATGACATTTAGACCGCTGCGGATAACAACACCCTCACGCTCGAGGCAATCGAGCAGCACGGCGACGCATTCCGGGTCGTCATTGGCGAGCGGCCTGACAGCCTCCAGCACGGTCACCGAACTCCCCAAACGGCGAAAGGCTTGCGCCATTTCGAGGCCGACGGGGCCCGCGCCGATGATAATGAGATGTTCCGGCCTCTCCTTGAGATCAAAAATGCTCTCGTTGGTAAGAAAGGGGCCGCTGTCGAGTCCGGGAATTGGCGGCACGGCGGGCGCCGATCCGGTCGCGATCACGAAGCGCCGCGCGCGAATTTCGACATCGCCCGCCATCACTGTGTTGCGGTCTTTGAACTTCGCATGGTCGCGGATGACGCGAACGCCCAGGCCGGTGAAGCGCTCGGCCGAATCCGTCGGCGCCACGGCTGCGATGACCGCATGCACGCGATCGTGAACCTTGGCGAAATTGACCCCGACGTTTTGTACATCGAGCCCGAAAGCGCCGGCGCTGCGTATTGCCTCAGCGCGCCTGGCCGTTGCCAACAGGGCCTTCGACGGAACGCAGCCGGTATTGAGACAGTCACCGCCCATCTTGCGGCGTTCGATCAGCACTGTCGGCACGCCGAAAGCCGCCGCAGCCGCGGCCACCGACAGGCCGCCGGGACCCCCGCCGATCACGCAAATGTCGGGTGCGAGTATTTCCGCCATGCCCCTGCTAGCCCTGCCCGCAATAATAACATCTACATCATATGGCGGTGCGCGAGCGCGCACGCCAATATTTCAACATTACCGGCATCAGCGCGAGCAGACCGAGCGCGACCAGCGCGGCGATCAGCTGCGGCGTCAGGGCGTCCGTTGGATCAAATGCCATACGGCAAACAGGCCCTTTAGCTGCGATGCATTGATGATAAGAATTATTCTGCGCCGTGATCACGCTGTCCAAGCCGGTCCCTGCCAAAGCAAAGACGATGGCTGCCGGGATAACACCGAGTACGGTCCCTGCGACGAACGGCCCGAGCCGCACACCCGCAAAGGCCGGCACCAAATTGACCAGAAAGAATGGAAACACCGGCACCAACCGGAGGAACAGAAGATAGCTGAAGGCGTCGTCGCGGAATCCCTCGGCAAGCTGATTGGCGCGCGGACCCGCCCGCCGCAGCAGTGGCTCCCCAAGCGCTGTCCGTGCCACCAGGAAGATGACGGTGGCGCCGATCGTGGCACCGATCACCGCGGCCGAAGCGCCGACCAAGAGACCGAATAGAAAACCGCCGGCGACGGTGAGAAATGCCGCCCCTGGCAGCGACAGGGCGACTGCGACGATGTAGATGCCGACATAGGCGAGCACGGCCAACAGGCGATGTTCCGCGACGAAGGTGTCAATGGTCGCCCGATGGCGCACCAATGATTCAAGTGAGATACCTCCGTCGCCGAGCACGAAATAGCCCGCTCCCGCGAGGATAACGATGACCGCCAATGGCAGAATCCGGCGGGCGAGACCCCACGACTGACTAACGACAGGCGAGCTTGCGGACATTGGCGCTTTATACACGAAGCCCTTGTCCGGGCGCGCGGGCCTCACTGCCTTGTGAGGCTTTTTGACATCGGACAGCCGGCAGGCAGGCGGTCGCATTGACGGGCCAAAGCCCCTCCCTTATAAGCCGCGCAAAATCGAGTGCCGGCCCGGAAGAATTCGGGTTTTGATGTCTTTTCGAGGATGGCGTCCTCTTCCCTACGGCGCGACCAGCGGAGAACCTGAAACGTGAAGCGGACCTATCAACCGAGCAAACTCGTACGCAAGCGTCGTCACGGTTTCCGCACGCGCATGGCGACCAAGGGCGGCCGCAAAGTCCTGTCGGCGCGCCGGGGACGCGGCCGCAAGCGGCTGTCCGCCTGACGGCGGCGAAACCTGCCGCGTATTGCTTCCATGGAACGGTTGAGGCAACGGGCGGACTTTCTGGCCGCGGCTTCGGGGATCAAGGCACCGGCCGCGGCGTTCGTGCTGCAAGCGCGCAAGCGACGCGACGAAGGACCGGCACGGTTCGGGTTTACCGTGTCAAAGAAGGTCGGGAATGCTGTCGAGCGTAACCGGGTCCGCCGCCGCTTGCGGGAAATTGTGCGGCGCTCGGCCGCAAGCCGGCTCCGCGCCGGTCACGATTATGTGCTGATCGGACGGCGCGCGGCGCTCAATCTGCCGTTTGCTCGGATGACGCAAGATTTCGAAGGGGCACTGCGACGTATACATGCGGGACGCAATGGCAATATGGAATCCTGATGACCGACAATAAGAACACCATCCTCGCCGTTGTCCTGTCGGCGTTGGTGCTGCTCGGTTGGCAATACTTCTTCGCCGTTCCGCAGGAAAAGGCGCGGCAGGAGCAGTTGCAGGGCCAGCAACAGAAGCAGAGCGCGCCCACGCCAGCCCAGCCCGGCCAGCCGGTACAGCCTCCCGCGCAAACCGGAGCACCGCAAGTTCCCGGCCAAGCAAGCCCTCCCACGGCCGCCGCCCTGGTGGACCGCACGGCGGCGCTGGCGAGCTCGCCACGCGTGCCTATCGCAACCGGCAGCCTGCAAGGCTCGATCGCGCTCAAGGGCGGACGCGTCGACGATCTGGCACTCGTCAAGTTCCGCGAAACCGTCGATCCAAAGTCACCGCCAATCGTTTTGTTATCGCCGTCCGGGACTGCAGATCCCTTCTACGCCGAATTCGGTTGGACCGGCACTGCCGGTGCCAATGTGAAGTTGCCGACATCGGAAACAGTGTGGAAGCAGGTAGGCTCCGGCGCGCTCAGCGTCAGTCATCCGGTGACGTTGACCTACGATAACGATGAAGGACTCGAATTCCGCCGAACGATCGCTGTCGACGACAAGTATGTGTTCACGATCAAGGACGAGGTTACCAATAAAGGCGCGAGCCCGATCTCTCTTTTTCCCTATGCTTTAATCTCGCGCCATGGCACGCCGAAGACTGCCGGGTACTACATCCTGCATGAAGGCCTGATTGGCGTGCTTGGTGATTCCGGTTTGCAGGAATACACCTACAAAAACATCACCGAGAAAAAGGCCGTCAATTTCGACGTCACCAATGGCTGGCTCGGTATCACTGACAAATACTGGGCGGCCGTGCTGCTGCCGGATACGGCTGCGCGTCTTAAGGCAAGATTCTCAACCGGTATGCTTGGCAACCTGCCGACCTACCAAACCGACTATCTGCTCGATGCGCAGACGGTCGCACCTGGTGCGACTGCTTCCGCCAACGCGCGACTCTTCGCTGGCGCAAAGGAAGTAGCCGTCATCAATGAATATGACAAGCGGCTCAAGCTCAATCGTTTCGATCTTCTGATCGACTGGGGCTGGTTCTATTTCATCACCAAGCCGCTATTCATCGCTATCGATTATCTCTACAGACTCGTTGGCAATTTCGGTCTCGCGATCTTGATCGTGACCGTGCTCATCAAGATTGCGTTCTTCCCGTTAGCGAACAAATCCTACGCTTCGATGGCAAAGATGAAGGCGGTGCAGCCGCAGATGACTGCACTGCGGGAGCGCTTTGTTAATGACAAAGCCAGGCAGCAACAAGAGCTGATGGAGCTATACAAGAGGGAGAAGATCAATCCGCTCGCCGGTTGCCTGCCGATCGTGATCCAGATCCCGGTGTTTTTCTCGCTCTACAAGGTGCTGTTCGTCACTATCGAGATGCGGCACGCGCCATTCTTTGGCTGGATCCATGATTTGTCGGCGCAGGACCCAACCAACATCTTCAATCTGTTCGGCTTGATTCCATTCGATCCGACGGTGCTACCGCTGATCGGCTCGTTCCTGCATCTCGGCGCCTGGCCGCTGATCATGGGCGTGACGATGTGGGTGCAGATGAAGCTCAACCCGGCGCCACCCGATCCGACGCAGCAAATGATCTTCAACTGGATGCCGCTGATCTTCACCTTCATGCTGGCAAACTTTCCGGCTGGACTGGTGATCTACTGGGCATGGAATAACTCGCTTTCGGTGCTGCAGCAGAGCGTGATCATGCGTAAGCACGGCGCCAAAATTGAATTGTTCGACAACCTCAAGGCGTTGTTCGTCAGGAACAAGACCGAGACCTGAGAGCAATCGCCGGCTGTAAGCCGTACCAATGGTCACCGGCGACTTCACCCGCGCTGAAATCGAAGCCGGCCGGCGTCTTTTTGCCGGAGACTGGCAGTTTGTCGCTGCGGCGGGGACGCCCGCGTCATTGCCGCCGATGCGCGGCATCGAGATTGCCTTCGCCGGCCGCTCCAACGTGGGCAAATCGAGCCTGATCAACGCGCTCACAGGCCGCAAGAATCTCGCGCGTATCTCACGCACGCCGGGCCGCACGCAGGAACTCATCTTCTTTACCGGTGGCGAGAACCTCAACGTGGTGGACATGCCTGGTTATGGTTATGCCGCCGCGGCCAAATCCAAGATCGAGGCCTGGACGGCGCTGATCGATGCCTTTCTCCGCGGCCGCAGCAACCTCGCCCGTGTTTATGTTCTGGTGGACGCACGCCACGGCCTCAAATCGGCCGATGATCCGGCGCTTGAGGCTCTCGGCCAAGCGGCCGTCAGTCACCAGATTGTCTTGACCAAATGCGACGAGCTGAAGCCGGCGGAGCTCAGCAGCTGCATCGCCGAGGTGGAAGCGGCGCTGGCCAAGCGACCTGCTGCCTTTCCCACTGTGCTCGCGACATCGTCCCGGGACACAACCGGAATCCCCGAATTGCGCGCGGCTATCGCCCGCTTAGTGGCGGAAAGAGGCCGCTGACGCATTGTCGGATGACCGGTACATCGGCTAGAAAACCCCGGCGATGAGCAAAGCCCCCAAGATCGACCCGCAAGAGCAGGCCCGCATCCTCTCCGAGGCGCTACCCCACATGCAGCGCTACGACGAGGAGATCGTCGTGGTGAAATACGGCGGGCACGCCATGGGCCAGGAACAGATGGCGCGCGACTTTGCCCGCGACATCGTCCTGCTCGAACAGACGGCTATCAATCCGGTGGTCGTGCATGGTGGTGGGCCGCAGATCGAGGCCATGCTCAAGAAGCTCGGCATCAAGTCCGAATTTGCGGCCGGCTTGCGCATCACGGACGCGGAGACCGTTGAAATTGTGGAGATGGTGCTGGCCGGCTCGATCAACAAGCAGATCGTCGGCTACATAAATGCCGCGGGCGGCAAGGCGATCCGCTTATGCGGCAAGGACGGCAACATGGTGCAGGCGCGCAAAGTCACCCGCACCGTGGTCGATCCTGACTCCAACATCGAAAAAGTCATCGATCTCGGCTTTGTCGGTGAACCGGAAAAGGTCGACCTCACCATGCTCAACCAGGTGATCGGCCGCGAAATGATTCCGGTTTTGGCGCCGGTGGCGACATCCGCCAATGGCGGCACGTTCAATGTAAATGCCGACACATTTGCAGGTGCGATTGCCGGCGCCCTGAAGGCTAAGCGTTTGCTGCTGCTGACCGATGTGCAGGGCGTGCTCGACAAGTCGAAGAGCCTGATCGCGGAATTGTCAGTCCGCGACGCGCGCGAGCTGATCGCCGATGGCACCATTTCGGGCGGTATGATCCCCAAGGTGGAGACCTGCATCTATGCGCTCGACCAAGGCGTGGAAGGCGTGGTCATCATGGACGGCAAGGTTCCGCACGCCGTGTTGCTTGAGCTGCTGACCGATCACGGTGTCGGCACGCTGATGCACCGCTGACGCTCCAATCCGCTCATGCCCACGCAAGCGGGAATCCCAGGGGCCAAAAGCGCTGAGC
>DASSLE010000051.1:0-2382 GCA_035689725.1 Pseudolabrys sp. | reverse complement strand
CGACGGCGAATTGCCGGCCGACCGCAGTAAAGTCGTGGCCGCGTGGCTTGGTGATCATCCCGAACAGGCCGCGCTGGTTGCGTCCTGGCGGGCGCAAGCCGAGAGCATCCGCGCGCGCTACGGCGCCGTTGCCGAAGAACCGGTACCTGAGCGGCTCAAGCTCGACCAGGTGCTTAAGTATGACCGAGCCAATGGACGGTCTTGGGCGGCAATGGTTGCCGCCGCGGCTGTTGTGGCTTTTGTTGTCGGTGGTGCAGCCGGCTGGATGGCACGCGGCGCTTCTGCCGCTGCTCCGACCGGCTTCGACGTATTCGCCAGCGAAGCGCTCGATGCATACAAGCTCTACGTCGTCGAGGTGCGCCATCCCGTCGAAGTCCCGGGCAACGAGCGGGCACACATGACTCAATGGTTATCGAAGCGACTTGGTGAGGACCTGCGCATTCCCGACCTGCAATCGATCGGCCTGAAGTTGATCGGCGGCCGGCTTCTTCCCGGTCCGACCGGCGCGGCGGCTTTCTACATGTATGAAAGCCCGTCAGGCGAGCGCTTTACGATCTATTGCGCAAAGGCGGGCGAGCCGCAGACGGCGTTACGCTATACCCGCGGGCAGCAATTCGCTGCGTTCTACTGGGTCGACGACAAGATCGCTTATGTAGTGAGTGGCCCGGCCGACCGCGAGCGGCTCGAAAGCGTGACCAAGACGGTCTACGAACAAGTCGACAAAGGTGCGGCGAAAAAGTCGTGAATCTTTGTGGACGCGGTGCAGCGCGAAGCGGTGCACCGCTGATCCGGGGCCGTTCCAAGCTCTGAATTTGGAATGGTTCCGGGTCACTCCAAATCCTCACGCGGATCGTAAGGCTTCTTGTCGCGCCACTTCTTCATGAGTTCCTTGAACTCGTCGTCAACGCGTTCCGGCAGCACGATGCGGACAGTAGCGAGCAGGTCGCCGGCGCCGCTTTTCGCCTTGAGGCCCTTGCCTTTGAGACGGAACGTTCGCCCGGAACTGGTGCCGGCGGGGATAGCCAGCTCAACCGCGCCGTCGAGCGTAGGAACGCGCACCTTCCCACCAAGCGCGGCTTCGTAAAGTGTGATCGGCAGCTCAAGTCGCAAATCAGAGCCATCCGGCTTAAACACCGGATGTGGCGCGACATTGATCGTGATCATCGCGTCGCCAGCTTTGCCGGTTGCGCTTGGCCAGCCCTGACCTTTCAATCGAATCTGCTGGCCGCTCGCGATGCCCGCCGGGATCTTGACCTCGACGTCCTTGCCGGTCGGCAGATGCACTCGGGTCTTGGTCCCCTTGGCAGCATCAGCAAGCATGATCGTCAGGGATGCGTGCAGATCTTGCCCCGCACCCGTCGCTGCGCCGAAGTCCTCTGTCTCGAAGTGCTGGCCGAAACCGCGCGCCGCGCCGGCACGGCCGCCGAACATCCCGCGCAAGAGCTCTTCGAAGCCCGCGCCGCCACTGCCGCCGCCTGAACGCCGGAAGCCATCGGGACCGAAGTTAAAGCTTTCGAAATGCGCACCGCCACCCGGGCCGCCGCCTCGTTGCGCGCCGAAACCTTCGAATCCCTGGAAGCGCGGCTTGCCCTCAGTATCGATCTCGCCGCGGTCGAAGGCTTTGCGCTTATCGCCATCGCCGACGATCTCGTAAGCGGCATTAAGCTCTGCAAAGCGGGATGCTGCCTTCGGATCGTGCTTGTTGGCGTCGGGGTGCAATTTTTTGGCGAGGCGCCGATAGGCGCTCTTAATATCGGCCTCGCTCGCACCCTTGGAAACCCCCAGGACCTCGTAGGGGTCGCGCATCTTATTCAAACTCCCGTGAATCCCCTCGCCGGTTGAATACCGGCAGCCTAACGCTCAATGTGGGGTCTGAACGGCCTCGATGCAACGCAGATTGCGCGTGGCCGACTGTTCAGGACCGCTTCCACGGCTTAAACGTCCGCACTTCCCATTCGCCTTGCTGCTGCTTGCAGGCTTCCTGCAGCCAAGCCTGCGAGCTGCGCGAGACAAAGCTCGCCAGGAAATCGCGGCACGGCTGACCATCCTGCGTGTAGGAGGAGGTAATCGGGGTCACGGTGCCACGCGTGCCGGTGCCCGGATTTTCCCACGGCATGCTGGTGTCCTTCTCGCCGCGCCTGAGCACAGGCGCTGACTGCAGCTCGTGCATAAGCGAGGTCGGCAGCGGGCGGCAATTGAGCGGCCTCCTTTGTCCCGAGTGGTGGCGTGATCGAACCAGTGTTGTCGGACTTTTCGCCGAACAGCGAATCGAACTGACCGGAAAGGCTGCAACCGCCGCCGCAAAGCGACAACGCAAAGGCGCCTGCAAGCGTCAAGCCGCGCCATAGGCGCGGGCACGCGCATCCACTATAAAGGCGACGG
>DASSLE010000050.1:0-3942 GCA_035689725.1 Pseudolabrys sp. | reverse complement strand
CCCGTCTGGTTGGCCACTTTGAGGCCCTTGAGCTGCTCGACCTTGGTGATGTTGAGGTCTTTGCGTGCCATTACGCGCGCGGTCTTGCCGACATATTCGATCATGGCGATGGCGACCAGCCCGCCTTTGTCATGGCCGATGGCAAAAGATGGGCCCGCGTAAGTCCCCATGTCGACCTGCCGCGCCACCATCTGCTGCATCGTGAGGTTGCCGGACGGAACGGCGAATTCCTCGAATTTAACGCCGTGCTTTTCCAGTAGACCCGAACGCAGCAGATAATAGGTCGGCATGCCCCACATGTTTGTCTGGTAGCCCTGCCGCACTGTTTCTAGTGCCGCGGCAGGCCACACGCCGAGACCAGCCGCAAGCGCGCCAGCCCCGGATACCGCCAGATAGCGGCGGCGTGTTATTCCGCCTTTCTGAGCCATAACTGTCCTCCCTTATGCGTTTGTCTTGCCGTTGGCTTTCTCCGGTTCGCTCGTACCCGTCTCGTGACCGAGATGGTGCAGCAGCTCCTTCTGGAAATCGAGGAATTCTACGCTGAGCGGATCGCGCGGTCGCGGCAGTGGAATGCGGATCTCCGTTTTCACCGTGCCGGGATGCGGCGTCATCACGATGACCCGATCTGCAAGGTAGACCGCTTCCGAAACGTTGTGCGTCACGTAGATCACCGTCTTGCGCGTTTCCCGCCAGACGTCGGCGAGAAGGCGCTGCATGTCGTCGCGGGTTAGTGCATCGAGCGCCGCGAACGGCTCGTCCATCAGCAGCACAGACGGATTGTACGCGAGCGCGCGGGCGATGGCGACCCGCTGTTGCATACCGCCAGACAGATGGTGCGGGTATGACCCGGTGAATTTATCCAGCTTCACCAGTCGCAATTGTTCGCGTGCAATCCTGTTGCGCTTGTCCTTCGGCACGCCTTTCATTTCAAGGCCGAACTCCACGTTGCCAAGCGCAGTGCGCCACGGGAAAAGCTGGGCAAAATCCTGGAATACGATCCCGCGGTCCATCCCATGGCCCTCAACCTTCTTGCCGCTGATGCGGACTTCGCCCGCCGCCGGCGAAAGAAACCCGGCGATGATGTTGAGTAGCGTGGACTTGCCGCAGCCGGAAGGTCCGACGATGCAGACGAATTCCGAGGCGCCGACAGTCAAATTGACATCTTTGACGCCCGGCACCTTGCCGCCGGGCGTGTCGTAGAGAAGCGAAACGTCGCGAATTTCGATAGGGACCATGCTGCTTGCCTTGTCGCGCTAGCCTTTGGCCGTGCGCATCATGCCCCACCGCAACACGGTCATGCGCTCGAGCGAGCCGAAAACGAAGCGCTCGAATGCGAAGCCGATCATGCCGATTACAATCAGCGACGCCAGCATGATATCCGTGTTGAGAAATTCCTTGGCGTCAAAAATTACCCAACCCAGCCCCCAGTCGGAGGCGGCGATCATCTCTGCTCCCACTACGGCAATCCACGCGCGCAAGAATGCCTGTCGCATGCCCGTAATGATGAAGGGCGAGGCGCCCGGAATGATGACCTTCCAGAACAGTCTGTGCTCGTCGGCGCCCATGGCGCCGGCCGCCCGTAGCCATAGCGGATTAACCGAGCGCACGCCCGACCACGTGTTGAACATCATCGGAAAGGTCGCGGCGTAAAACACGATCAGGATCGTGGTCAGGTTGCCAATGCCGAACCATAACATGAACAGCGGTACCAGCGCGAAGGACGGGATCGGCATCAG
This sequence comes from Pseudolabrys sp., assembly GCA_035689725.1. Taxonomy (GTDB): domain Bacteria; phylum Pseudomonadota; class Alphaproteobacteria; order Rhizobiales; family Xanthobacteraceae; genus Pseudolabrys. The sequence continues at coordinate 2,206 of DASSLE010000050.1, read as the reverse complement.
CGCGCTGACCAGCGGCAGGAAGAAATGCTCGATGCGTGAGAAACGCGCCATCAGGATCCCAAGCGGAAGTCCGACCGCGATCGCGAGGGCAAAGCCGAACATCACGCGGTAAAGAGTAAACGCGGCATGTTCGATCATACTGCCATCGGCGATGCTGGCGATAAGAGCGCGCGCGACTGTCGGCAACGTCGGCAGCAACGCCGGTGCGAAATAACCGCTGCGCGCCATCGCCTCATAGACCGCCGCCGCCGCGAGCAACGTAATTGTGCCGCGCAGGAGCGAACGCTGGTGCTGTCCACGTTCGGTCATGACGAGATCATCCCCCAGCGCACCACGGTGTAGCTTTCAATCTTCCGGAATACGAACTTTTCCAGCGCGAGCCCGATGATGGCGATGACGACGATCCCGGCCAGCATGGCATCGGTATTGAGGAACTTGCGAGCGCCGAATATCAGCCAGCCTAACCCCCATGGCACGGCGGCGAGCATTTCGACGGCGACCAGGATGCGCCAGGCTTGCGCCAGGCCCAGCCGCAGCCCAGTGAGAATGTATGGCAGCGCACCGGGAAGGATCACATGGCTGAACAGTCGGCGGTCATCTGCGCCCATCGCCTGCGCTGAGCGCAGCCAGATTTCTTTCACGGCTTTTACACCGGTCCAGCTGTTGAAGATGATCGGAAACGCCGACACGAAGCCGACCAGCAGCACCGCCGAAATATTGCCAAGCCCAAACCACAATAGGAAAAGCGGTGCATAGGCGAGGCCTGGGATCGGTGCGCCGATCGACACCAGCGGCAAGAAAATGTCCTCGGCGCGGCGCGAGCGACCCATCAGCACCCCGATGGTGACGCCGAGGATGGCCGCAAGCGCGAAGCCGGTGAGCAGTCGGATCAGAGTTTCGATGGCGTGATGCGGCAAGATTCCCGCAATCGTGAGATGCACAAAGGAAGCCGCGACTTCTTCCAGTGTTGGAAACAGCCGGCGCGGAAATATGCCAACCCAGGCGACAATTTCCCAAATTGTGCCAACGACGACGAAAGGAAAAAGATTGCGCGCGATCAGCCGCAGGCGTTCGCCACCTTGGGAACGGATGGAAGCCTCTGCCACGCCGATGGTGACGGTATCCTGCATCGGTGCCTAACTTCCTCCCCTGGCCCGGCCACTTGCGCTAGCCGTTGGCAGCCTTCTGATTGGCCTTGATTAAAGGATAGCGCTTTGCCCACCCACCACAAGCGCGCGCAGTTTGGGATTTTGTGTCGCAAACCGCTACTGGCGAAAATACGGCAGAACGGCTAAGCCCCCGTTCACGCGCGCTTCCCAAGCGCCAGGGTTTTAACGGGAGAGTTTCGTGATGTCGAAGAATGCACAAAAGATCGGTTGGATTGGAACCGGCCGCATGGGCTTTCCCATGGCGGAACGCCTTCTCAAGGCCGGCCACGATGTGACCATCTGGAATCGGACTCGCGCAAAGGCCGAGCCACTGGCGGCTAAGGGCGGCAAGATCGTCGACAAGCTCTCCGACCTGGCGTCGTGCGACGTAGTGTTTTCGATCGTGTCCCAAGGCAAAGACCTGGAGCAGGTCTTGTTCGACAAGGACGGTGTTGTGTCAGGCTCCGGCAAAACCCCCGGTGTATTCGTCGATTGTTCAACCATTTCGGTCGAGGAGTCCGCCGACATCCGCAAGAAGTTGAAGGCCCGCGGGGCCGACTATGTCACCGCGCCCGTGTCGGGCAATGCCAAGGTCATCAAAGCCGGCCGGCTGTCGTCAGTCGTATCGGGCCCCGAGGCAGCGTGTAAAATGATGATGCCGCTGATGGAGGTGATTGCGCCGCAGGGCGTTTCCTACGTGGGTGACGGCGAGCTCGCGCGTGTGTGCAAGATTGCGCATAACGTCATGCTCGGTGTGGTCATCGAGAATCTTATCGAGATCACGTTGCTCGTGAACAAGATGGGTGTGCCACGCCACGCGTTCCTCGCTTTCCTCAATAATGGCGTTATGGGCTCGATGTTCACCCGCTACAAGTCGCCGGCCTTGGTCAATCTCGATTGGACCACGACTTTCACCCCGGAATTGCTGCGCAAGGATCTCGACCTCGGGCTCGAACTCGGGCGTGAGATGGATGTACCGATGCCTGTGACGGCGGCAACGCGCGAAGTGCTGCAAGGTCACTTCGGGCATGCCACGTTGCAGCCGGATCCGCAGGCCT
>DASSLE010000049.1:0-3845 GCA_035689725.1 Pseudolabrys sp. | reverse complement strand
GCCGCACCGGCGGCAATCGCACCAAGCCCGAACTCAACGCCGAGGCGGCGTTGGACCAAATCGCGCAGCACCAACGCTGCGCCAACCATCAGCACGCCAGAGGGCGCCATCATCCCAGGCGCCACCGGCACCAGGCAGGGGTCATTGGGAACGCACACAGTTCCCACATGTCCGATCATCCAGTTGGCTGCCGGAATGGTCAGGCAGAACAATACAAGAAAGATGCTGCCCTCGACGTTCTTACGCTTTTCGTTGTCGATCATATTTTCCGTCGGCTCGTGAATTTCGCAAATCCTTGCGCTCGCAGCTGGCAGGCCGGGCAAGTACCGCAACCATAACCCCAATCGTGACGTTGGGTACGGTCGCCCAAGTAACAGCTATGGCTGTCCTCGATGACGAGATCAAGGAATGCTTTGCCGCCGATTTGCTCCGCCATAGCGAAAGTATCGGCTTTGTCGACCCACATCAGCGGGGTATGAATGGTGACACGCTTGTCGAGGCCAAGGGTCAATGCGACCTGCATGGCTTTGATGGTGTCGTCGCGGCAGTCCGGATAGCCCGAGTAATCCGTCTCGCACATCCCGGCCACCAGATGGCGGGCCCCGCGCCGGTAGGCGAGCGCGCCCGCAAAGCAGAAGAAGATCAAATTGCGGCCCGGCACAAAGGTCGTCGGCAAGCCACTATCGCCGAGCTCAATGGTGGTTTCGTGCGTAAGGGCGGTTTTGGAAATAGCGGCAAGCGCATCGAGCTTCACGAGATGATCCTCGCCGAGGCGTGTTTTCCAGTCGGCGTTTAACGCTCCCACTCGCGCGCGCAAGCGCGCGCGAACACTGAGTTCGACGGCGTGGCGCTGCCCGTAGTCAAAGCCAACAGTCTCCACGCTCGTAAAGCGCTCCAGCGCCCAGGCGAGGCAGACCGTTGAGTCTTGCCCGCCGGAGAAGAGGACGAGGGCCGTGTCAGTTGCGAGGGTCACGGCAGCGCACCGTTTCAATCCCACTTCGGTGACCAGGTCCAATCGACAATGCGCCCGCCACGGCGCGCAAGAGCCGCAATCTCGCGCATTTCGGCATCACTCAATTCGAAATCGAACAGTTCAAAATTTTCCTTCAGCCGCTCGACCTTGCTGGTACGCGGAATCACGACGATGCCTTGCTGGACTAGCCAGCGCAGACAAATTTGCGCGGCGGTCTTACCGTGAGCCTTGCCGATCTTTTTAAGCAGCTTATCCCCAGTGGCGCCCCCGCGCGCGATCGGGCTATACGCCACGACAGCCATACCTTGCTTCCGGCAGGATGCGATTACCTTATCCTGGTTTAGAAAGGGATGGCATTCGATTTGATTGCAGACGAGTGGCTCGCTTGAAATTTTGTTGGCTTCCTCGAGCAGCGCCACTGTGAAATTCGAAATCCCGATCTGCCGCGTATAACCCTCTTGCTTCATCTTGGCCATGGCGCCGAGGGTCTCGACGAGAGGCACGCGCGGATTCGGCCAGTGAATCAGCAGCAGATCGATGACATCGATGCGAAGCCGCGCGAGGCTTTCCTTCACCGACCGCTCGAGATCGTGCGGCGCAAGCAATGTCGGCTGCACTTTGGTAGTGACCATGACCTCGGACCGCAACCCCGAGGCCCGTACGCCCTCACCCACCTCGCGCTCGTTGTCGTACATCTGCGCGGTATCGATGTGTCGGTAGCCGATGCGGATTGCCTGCTCGGTCAGGCGCGCGCAATCGCGGCCGCGCAACGCCCAGGTGCCGAGCCCGACGATCGGGATCTTGAAGCCCCTGGCCTCGACCACGTTCATCGCGACGTGCGGCTCTTCATTTACGTTCCTCGATGTCGTCGGCAAAGCCACGCAAGTAAAGCGCGCGCCGGCCGGTCTCGCGGCTCAGACAGGCCGCGATCATCAGGTTGGCCATGCTGCCCTCGAAATAATCGTATAAGAAGGCGCAGGACTTGTCGCGCGAGGCGATCCAGGCGCGTTGCATGTCGCGCAGCTTGCGGATCTGCTTGTCTTCAAGCCCTTCCCGCAAAGTTTTGAAACTTTTATTCAGGATGTCGTCCCAGGCCTCCCTTTCCCGGTCGTAACAGGCAATAATCTCCGAGGGGGGCATCGCCATCTCGTCCTTTACGCAAGGCTCCGAGACCACGCCGATGCAACTCTCCCAGGCCCAGTTCCGGCCGGTCTTCGCCTTGATGCATTCTTGCACCGCCGTGGAATCCTTGGCGTCGGGTTTGTCGCTCTGCGCCAGCGTCGGCGATGCCGCCAGCAGCACGACGACAAAGGCCACCCCCGCCCACATCACGGCCTATCCCACTTGGGCGCGTGCGGCGGATTTACAACGCGCATGTTGGTCGCATTGAGCTTCTTGAGTTCCGCCATTTCGGCATCCGATAGCTTGAAGTCGAACACGTCAAGATTTTGCTTCAAGTGTTCGGGCGTAGTGGTGCGCGGAATAGAGCAAACGCCCATCTGCACCAGATAGCGCAGCGAGACCTGCGCGGCGGTCTTACCGTGCGCATTGCCGATGCGCTCAAGGGCATCCGCGCCTGGGACTTTGCCGCGCGCGATCGGGCAATACGCGACAACTGCCGTGCCGTGTTTTTTGCATGCAGCGAGCACCTTGTCCTGATTGATGAAGGGGTGCATCTCGATCTGGTTGCAGACCAGCGGCTCCGTTGTCACCGCCCAAGCTTCGTCCAGCATGGTGGTGGTGAAATTGGCAACGCCAATGTGTTTGGTCTTGCCTTCTTTCTTCGCCTTGCAGAGCGCGCCCACCGAAAGCTTGAACGGTACGTCAGGGTTGTTCCAGTGGATCAGCAGGAGATCCACGTACGGCAGCTTGAGATTGGCCAGACTCTGCTCAAGCACCTTGGCGAATGCATCCGGCATAAGGTCGCCTTGGCGCACCTTCGTGCAAATGAATACGTCATCACGCTTGATGCCCGATTGGCGCAAACCTTCGCCGTTTTCCTTTTCGTTGCCGTAGAAGGCCGCGGTATCGAGGTGGCGGTAACCAATCTGCAGTGCTGTCTTGACCGCCTGCACACAGATGTCCTCTTTCAGGGTCATGGTGCCGAGACCAATCTGCGGAATACGGGCACCATGGGCTTCAATGACTTGCATTGCATTCTCCTTGGAACGGGCCGCCGGCGGGCCGTGGAGAATGCCCCGTCGCGGTAGCGCTGCCAACCGGGGGTTCCCGACGCCTGTTTGGAGCATTGGCAGGTGGTGCGGCAAAAAACCTCGCGAATATTTGCTCTGGCTCAAAGCACAACAACACTTTGTGCGCCATGCGTTTTGTGCCGTTCTTACTTTGGAATAATTCAAGACTAGAAGAAAGTTATTGCATCAAGGGCGTTTAATGCTTTTGTGAGGGCCATTCTTTACCCTGAGGACCGAATGCGCAGTGTTTTTGTCGCTATTGGCTTGGCCGGCCTATTAACCGTGGGGGCTGCGGCAGCTTGGGCCGATGACTATGTGCTGACTATCAAGGACCATCGTTTCACCCCGGCCGAAATCAAGGTGCCGGCCAACCAGCGGGTAACAATCACGGTGATCAATGAGGACGTAACGCCCGAGGAATTCGAAAGCAATTCAATGAAGGTCGAGAAATTGATAGCTGGCAAATCCAAAGGGGTGGTGCGCATCGGGCCGCTCAAGCCTGGCCGTCACCCCTTCATCGGCGAATACAATGAAGTCACCGCCAAGGGCGTGGTAATCGCGGAATAAATCATGCTCGGCGCATTGATCATTGTCTTTCGTGAAGTTATCGAAGCCGGCTTGATTGTCGGCATCGTGATGGCGGCAACGCGCGGCGTCATCGGACGCGGCCGCTGGATCAC
>DASSLE010000048.1:0-3256 GCA_035689725.1 Pseudolabrys sp. | reverse complement strand
TGTGGGCGGGACAATCGTTGCGGCTGCCGGCCTGTTTGTGATCTGGCGGGAGCGCCAGCTCGGTCTTCAGCGTGCGCGCGAGGCGGAGGGACCGCCTCAAGCAGTGTAGAGATGGTTTCGTGTCCCGGGCGCTGCAGACCGCGGACCGCAGCAGGCTCAAAATTTGCAAAGGCCCCAGATCAGCGGCGCACCACTCCGCTACGCTAGGTGCTGCGCTAGGTCCGGGGCGCGTCCGTCCGTGTTACGCCTGAAACGCCTTGAAGGTGATGATGGTGTGCGTGTCCTTGATGCCCGGGATGCACTGCACCTGCTCGTTGACAAAATGTCCGATGTCGGTCCCGCTGTCGACGTAAAATTTCACCAGCAGGTCGTAATCGCCGGCGGTTGAGTAGATCTCGGAGGCGATCTCGGCTTCGGCGAGCTCGTTGGCCACCTGGTAGGACTTTCCGAGCTCACATTTAATCTGAACGAAGAAGGGGGTCATCGGACGGCTCCAGAGGCAACGCACAATCCAGCAAAAACAAGGGTAACTGGCAAGGCGGCCTTGCCTTGGGCCCGGACGCGGACTACGTATTGAGCAGCAATCTCGCGGGGTGTCCGGCCGTTGCCGGGCTGAGAGGCGCAAGCCAACCCAACGAACCTGATCCGGGTCATGCCGGCGGAGGGACCAGAGATGCATAACCTGCAAGCAGCATCGCGCGACGGCGTGGCGCAAACCGCGTCGGATATTCTCGCGCGCCTGCGTGCGAATGGCCCTCGCGTCCATTGCATCACTAATGCGGTGGCACAGAATTTCACGGCCAATGCGCTGCTGGCAGCCGGCTGTGTGCCCTCGATGACCTTGTCGCCCGAGGAGATCGATTCGTTTGTTGCCGGCGCGCAAGGGCTTCTTGTCAATCTCGGCACGTTTGATAGCGAGCGTCGCAAGGCGACGGAGATTGCCGTAGCAGCTGCGGCGCGACACAAACTGCCATGGGTGCTCGATCCCGTGTTCGTCGACCGCGCCCCACCGCGCGCTACTTTCGCGCGTGAACTGATCGCCCGCCGGCCCAATGTGGTCCGGCTCAATCATTCCGAATTTTCTGCACTTTCGGGCAAAGCGCCATCGCGCGAGGCGGCGATGGAATACGCGCATGCCAACCGGATCGTAGTCGCACTCTCGGGTAAGACCGATCTCGTGACCGACGGTGAGCGCGTTATGACGGTTTCAAACGGAGATTTACTGATGGCCAAGGTAACGGCCATGGGCTGTGCGGGCTCTGCGCTTGTTGCGGCGTGCCTCGCGGTCGAAACCGATGTCTTTCGCGCGAGTGCCGCCGCGCTGATGGTCATTGGAGTTGCCGGCGAACTTGCAGCAGAAAAGTCCCCAGGGCCGGGCAGCTTCGCGGTTACGATCATCGATGCTCTCTACAATCTCGATGGGCTGACGCTCATCGCCCGCGCAAAGGTGGGCTGATGGATGTCGATCTCAGGCTTTATGCCCTTGTCGACCCGGCGGTTGCCGGCGGCCGCCCGCTCGCCGATCTCGCCGCTCGTATCGTAAGCAGCGCGACGCTGGTGCAATTGCGCGACAAACATGGGTCTACCCGTGCGATGGTCGAGGAGGCGCGGGCGCTGCGGGCCGTGCTGGAGCCAAAGGGCGTTCCGCTGCTCATCAACGATCGCGTCGATGTTGCGCTCGCCGCGGAAGCCGACGGCGTCCACATCGGCCAAGACGACCTGGCACCGGCCGATGCGCGGCTATTGCTGGGCCGCGGCGCGATCATCGGCCTCAGCGTCAAGACTGTGGAGCAGGCCAAGACCGCGCCGCTCGATCTGCTTAGTTATGTTGCCATTGGTGGCGTGTATAGCACCACCTCGAAGCATAATACGGCGGCGCCGATCGGTGTTGCCGGGTTGCGCGCCATCGTCGAGGCGATCCGCGCGCGCGAACCGAACTATCCGATCTGCGCCATTGCCGGCATCACTCCGGGCAATGCCGCCGATGTGATTTACGCTGGCGCAGATGGCGTAGCGGTTATTTCCGCGCTGTCGCTCGTGCCAGATCCCGGAAAGGCCGCGCAAGAATTGCGTGCGGTAGTCGATAGCGCGCTCAAGCGGCGAGGGCGGTCATGACCGCCATCGCCGTCACCATTGCCGGTTCGGATTCAAGCGGCGGCGCCGGCATTCAGGCCGACCTCAAGACTTTCGCTGCGTTCGGCGTCTATGGCGGCTCGATCATTACGGTGCTAACTGCGCAGAATACAAAGGTCGTGAGCGCCATTCACGACGTGCCTGCCGATTTCATTGTGGCGCAGATCGATGCAGTGTTCTCCGATCTTGCGGTCGGCGCGGTAAAGATCGGCATGTTGTCACAGGTCGCGACGATCGAAGCGGTGGCGCAAGGTCTTGATCGCCATCGCGCGAAGAACATCGTTCTCGACCCGGTGATGGTCGCGACGTCGGGTGATCGCCTGCTTGCCGCTGACGCAGTCAATGCCTTGCGCCGGTTGCTTATTCCACGCGCGCTGGTGTTGACGCCCAATTTGCCTGAAGCGGCAGCGCTGCTCGAGCACGCGCCGGCACGTTCAGAAGCCGAAATGGAGCAGCAAGCACGCGCGCTGCTCGATTTCGGCGTGCGGTCTGTTCTGATTAAGGGTGGTCACGGAGAAGGGTCCGAGAGCGTCGATCTTTTGGTCGATGCCACCAGCGTCACTCGCTTTGCCGAGATGCGCATAACGACAAAGAACACGCACGGTAGTGGCTGTACGCTGTCGTCGGCCATTGCGGCAGGCCTTGCAAAAGGCCTTAATCTCAAAGCCGCGATCCGGGACGCGAAAACATATGTCACCGCCGCGATCGCCGGCGCCGACCGGCTCAAGATTGGCCACGGCCGTGGACCGCTGCATCATTTTCATGATCATTGGAGAACGTCATGACGACCCGACGCAATTTCGCCATTGGCGCTGCCACTGCCGCTGCCGGCATTCTTGCGGCGCCGGCCATTGCGCGGGCACAGGCGCAAAAATGGCGCATGGTCACCTCCTGGCCGAAGCGGCTGCCGGGGCCCGGGATGTCGGCCGAGCGCATCGCCGAGCGCGCGCGCGCGCTTTCTGGCGGCAAGCTCGACATCTCCGTATATGCCGCAGGCGAAGTGGTGCCCGCCTTCGAGGTGCTCGACGCTGTCGGCAATGGTGTTGCGGATATCGGCCACACCGCTTCGTTCTACTGGCAGGGCAAGATGCCCGCGGCTGCTTTCTTCACCACGGTGCCGTTC
>DASSLE010000047.1:0-4062 GCA_035689725.1 Pseudolabrys sp. | reverse complement strand
GGGAGGGACTAGCCTTTGGCCCGCAAGCGTCGGCACAAGACGCATCCGCGACGGGGCGATCGGCCGTAAGCCGCCGGCCCCTCTAAAATCAGTTCAGGGAGCTGAACGCTATGACCCAACGCTTCACACTTACTGTCAACGGCAAATCCCACACTGTTAACGCCGATCCGGATATGCCGCTGCTCTATGCACTGCGCGACGATCTCGGGCTCAACAATCCGCATTTCGGCTGCGGGCTGGCGCAATGCGGCGCCTGCACCGTGCATCTAAACGGCCAGCCAACGCGCTCCTGCGTCACCGCAATCTCTGCGGTCGGTAACGCCAAAATCACGACGCTTGCAGGTCTCGGCACACCTGAGAAGCCGCATCCACTGCAAACCGCATATGTCGAAGAGCAGGTGCCGCAGTGCGGCTATTGCATCAACGGCTGGCTGATGACCGCGGCAGCGTTCCTGCGCGACAAGAAAAAGCCAACGGAGGCCGAAATCAAGGACGCACTCTCCGGGCTCAAGTGCCGTTGCGGCACGCACATAAGTATCTTGAAAGCGGTCAAGCGTGCCGCCGAGATGATGGGTTGAGGGAGGGTGTCATGATAAAATTCGAACAAACCTCTGCATTCACGCGTCGCTCGGTACTGCTTGGCGGTGGCGCACTTGTTGTTTCGATTGGCGCGGCGGTGTCGCTCGATACCGTGCTGTCGATCCAGCAGGCGTATGCGCAAGGCGCCAAGCCGCCGCTGACCCCCGATCAATTGTCGTCCTATATCGCCGTCAATGCCGACGGCAGCGTGTCAGCCTATTTCGGCAAGATGGACATGGGCCACGGGCTCGCCGTTGCGATCGGTCAGATCGTGGCGGAAGAACTCGACGTTTCGTTTAAGAGCGTCAAGGTCATCATGGCCGACACCGCCGTGACGGTGAACCAGGGCGGCGCTTCCGGCTCCACCGGCATTCAGAACGGCGGCAAGCAAATGCGCATGGCTGCGGCGGAAGCGCGCCGCGTGCTGGTCGAGATGGCAGCGGGGCTGTTGTCCGTGCCGGCCGACAAGCTCGTCGTCGATGATGGCGTGGTGAGCGCGAACGACGATAAGTCCAAGCGCATTTCCTATGCACAACTGATCGGCGGCAAATATTTCAATGTCCAGCTCGACTGGAACAAGCAATACGGCAATCCGCTCTACGCGCCCGGCAAGGCGCAGCCCAAAAAACCAAGCGAGCACAGAGTTGTCGGTCAGCCGATCAAGCGCGAGGACGTGGCACCCAAGGTGTTCGCGCAGGAGAACTTCGTCACCGACATCAAGGTGCCCGGCATGGTGCACGGGCGCATGATTCGTCCGGCCGTCGCCGGCGCAGTGCCAACAAAGGTGGACGAAAGCTCGATCAAGGACATCCCCGGCGCGAAGGTGGTCTGGGACAAGGGCTTCCTTGGTGTGGTCGCTGACAAGGAATGGAATGCCATTCAGGCAGCGCAGAAGCTCAAGGTTGAATGGTCTCAGGTTGATGCACCCTTCCCCGAGCAAGGTTCGCTTTACGACCACATCCGCAACGCGCCCGTGCGAAAACGCGAGGTCGGCAAGGAAAACGGCAATGTTGACGACGCTTTCAAAAATGCTGCGAAGGTGATCGAGGCGGAATATGAATGGCCATTCCAGTCGCATGCCAGCATGGGTCCGGCCTGCGCCCTGGTCGAGATAAAAGACGGGCAAGTGACCTGCTGGAGCGGGACGCAGAAATCCCACTTCGTGCAGGAGGGACTGGCCCTGACGCTCAATGTGCCGCTCGACAAGGTCCATGTGATCTGGGCGATGGGTCCCGGCTCTTACGGCCGCAACGATGCCGACGACTGCGCCATGGATGCAGCCGTATTGGCGAAAGCGGTCGGCAAGCCGGTGCGCCTGCAATACATGCGCGAACAAGGCACCGGCTGGGATCCGAAAGGTCCCGCTTCGATCCACAAAGCGCGGGCGGCGATCGATGCCTCGGGCAAGGTCGTTGGATACGAATTCACCAGCAAGGGCTTCTCGCGGGTGGACGTCAATACCAACGGTGGCAAGCCGCATGATACGCTGGCGGGACAAACCCTCGGCGTGGCGCTCAAATCCGGCGACGGGTTCGGGGTGCCGGCTGAATCCTACGCCTTCGACCACAAGCGGCTGGCATGGGAGACCATTCCGCCGTTGCTTGACCGGTCCTCGCCATTGCGCAGCGCGCATTTGCGCGATCCGGTTGGTCCACAAATCCACTTCGCGAGTGAATCATTCATCGATGAAGTGGCCGCTGCTGTGAACGCCGATCCGATCGAATTTAGGCTGCGGCACATCAAGGAGCCGCGCGACGTTGCCGTGATCAAGGCGGCGGCGGATGCGGCGAAATGGGAGACGCGGGTCTCGCCGCGCCGCGATCAGAGCGGTAACAAGGTCTCAGGCCGCGGAATCGCCTACTCGCAACGGAACGGCACACGCGTCGCGATCGTCGCCGAAGTCGACATCGACCGCTCGACCGGCAAGATCTGGGCTCGCAAGTTCACGGTGGCGCACGATTGCGGGCAGATCATCAATCCTGACGGATTGGTGAAGTGCATCGAAGGCAACATTGTCCAGGGCGTGAGCCGCACATTGTGGGAGGAAGTCGCCTTCGATCGCAAAGCCGTGACCAGCGTGGACTGGCTGACCTATCCGATCCTCGACATCACCGAGACGCCGGCCGAGGTAACCGTGGTGCTGATCAATCAACCCGAGCTTCCGCCGACTGGTGCCGGTGAACCGTCGATCCGGCCCGTGGCAGCGGCCATTGCCAACGCGATCTTCGACGCGACGGGCGTGCGCATCCGCCGCGTGCCGTTCTCGCCGGATCGCGTGAAGTCGGCGCTGAGCTGATCAATCAGGCGGGCGCGAGACGGGAGATGCTGTCTCGCGCCGCCTTGATAATGCCGGGCACTGCAGCATCGTTACCGGGCGCCATGATGTGGACCCCTGCAACGTGCGGAACGTCCGTCAATTCGCGCACCAAGTCGATGCAGATGCGGCGGCCTTCCGCGGAGGGATCGCTCGCGCGCTCCATGCGATCGATAAGCGCGTCGGGAATCACGGCACCGAACAGTTTTTCCTTGATCCAGCGCGCCGACCTGGCGGAACGCAGTGGCACAATACCGATCAGGATTGACAGTTTGTCGGTCACGCCGTGTTCAGCGAGCCGCGCCATATAACGGCGCACCAAGCCGGCGTCCATACAGAATTGCGTCTGCACGAATTGCGCGCCGGCGTTGACTTTGGCCTGCAAGCCTGCCGGTCGCCAGCCGGGCGTCGGATCGATCGGATTGTCGGCGCTGCCGAGAAAAAAGTCGGCGCGGCCGGTGACCTTGCGGCCGGTTGGCAATTCCCCGGTGTCACGAAGCCGCCGCGCGGTATCGAGTAGTGAGCGCGGATCGAGATCAAATACCGGCATGGCATCCGGCTGGTCGCCGGCGCTCGGATCGTCGCCGCGCAGCATCAGCAGATTGCGCACGCCGGAGGCCGCGGCACTCAATAGATCGCTTTGCAATGCGATACGATTGCGGTCGCGGCAGGTGAGTTGAAGAACGGGCTCGATGCCCAGCTCCACAAGAATCGCAGCGGAGGTAACGGCACCGAGATGCGGTCGAGCACCGGCGGCGTCAGTAATATTCACCGCGTCGGCAAGGCCTTTCAAGGGCAAGGCCTTGGCCAGCAATTCGCTGCGGTCGGCCGACACCGGCGGCGTCACTTCCGCGGTGATAACAAAGCGCTGGGCGCGCAGCTTGTCCTGCAGGTTGGCGGGCACATAATCCAAGTCGCAAAATCCAGTGGACGTTGCAAGGGCAACAATGGGAAAAATGGTGGCGGCCGCAATGCCGCGCAACTTTGCAGGCCGCTATGTTTCAACTGGCGAAATCAATCGACGATGCGATCGCGCTGATTAGTGACGGTTGCATGTTGGTGGTGCCGCGCGAGGTTTCGGGCGTGCCAATGGCCGCGACGCGCGCACTTATACGGCGCGGCGTGAAGCGGTTACATCTGGTCGCACTCCCAACATCGAGCCTGCAAGC
>DASSLE010000046.1:0-6354 GCA_035689725.1 Pseudolabrys sp. | reverse complement strand
ATCAGCTGTGGAGCGAGACCCGTCTTCTCGACCGCCTGGCTCAGGGCCAGCATGGCCTTGTAAGCTTCAGGGTAGGCTTTGCCGTATTGGAAGCGCTTTTGCATCGAGACCTCCTCTTGTTGCCGCTCCCAGCATAGCCTGCACCTAAACTTGAATTTTTCTGAGTTTCTAAAATCACATTGTAGTACCGTATGCAAAGCGGACATGGGAGGTCGCCCATTAATGTCAGCTCGCGCTTTATTCCGGCTACATTTTCGAAACCGCGCACGATGAAACACTTGCGCATTGAAAACGTAGTCATTTCGATCATCCGGTTGGCACGGTTGAAATGTCCGCTTTGGGCCAAACGCGGCCCGACAATCGTATGATGCATATTGCACCAGTGTATAATCGACAGGCCCTCCCTCGTCGGCGCAGATTATTAGGACCAGAGAGCATCACGACTTCTGGACACGCGCGAGGCGATATCCCCCCTCCCCGTCCCCGATCGCCTCGCGCGTTCTATTCGACGCCCTCGGGCCTCGATCCAAATCAGAAGCACATATCGCCCGGCGTAAGTGACATGTCCGCATTGGGTCATAAGCAGACACTCGTCGATTGGTACGTCTGCTAGGGGCCAAAAGGTCCCGAAATAATTTTTTAGAAAAGCTCAAATAAGAGAATAGTCGTCTGGGTGCGGCGATCTCTTGGTCAGGTGCGCGAGCCCCGAGGCTGATTGTCGATCAGCCGCTGCGAGCAACGAGAGCCTTATTCAGGCACGCAATTAATCCCTGATCACTGAACGGCTTAGCCAAAAACCCGACCGCGCCGGCGGCAAGCGCTTGTGCGCGCGCTTTCATCTCCGGAAAGGCCGTAATGAAAATGATAGGCAGGCAATGTCCTTGCGCCATCAGCCGACCCTGCAGCTCTATTCCAGTCATGCCTGGCATTTGCACGTCCGTAATCAGGCAATCAGCGTCATGGACGCAGTCCGATTTCAGAAACGCTTCAGCGGAGTCAAACGCTGCCGTCCCGTAGCCAAGCGATCGCACGAAGCTCGTTGTGGCTCGGCGGAACGATTCATCGTCATCGACAATCGCGATCACAGGCACCTTCGACACGTTGGCTTCCTCGGTGAAGCGACACATAGGATTTCGCGCGGGGATATGCACGGTTCTCATGGTAAAGTTTGACTATCGGAAAAGGACGAAGGAATTACACCAAAGTATACGGCGCCTACGACTTTGTGCGGCGAACCCCCAAGATATCGGCCATTTTCACCAACTCGGCGAGCGATTTTGCCCCCATCTTTCTTGTTACGTGGCCGCGATGCACCTTCACCGTGATCTCGGTCACGCCGATTTCCGCAGCGACCTGTTTATTCAGGAGACCCCCGGTTACCCAAGCCATGACCTCTTTCTCACGGGGCGTAAGCGTCTCGAATTTTGCTCTTAGCCCAGACACCGCCTTCTCGTTTGCATGAGCGGCTCGCGCGCGTTCAAGCGCGACCTGAACGGCGTCCAACAGGTCCTGATCGCGAAACGGCTTGGTCAGGAATTCAACAGCTCCCGCCTTCATGGCCTTTACGGACATAGGGATATCGCCGTGACCGGTAATGAAAATGATCGGTATTTGGATTTTAGCCTTTGTAAGTTCTGCTTGAAAATCCAACCCACTCACCCCTGGCAGCCTTACATCGAGGATCAAGCAACAGGCAGCATCCGGTCGCTTTGCTGCAAAGAATTCCGGTGCGGACGCAAACGCTTCGACCCGCAACCCAATCGATCGGATTAAACTGCTAAGTGCCCCGCGCAAGGACGCATCGTCATCAACGATGAAAACGACTGGCTGCGCGTCGGATAGTTCGTTTTTCATTCGACGGCCGTTTTGTGGAGACGCTGTATCATTGAATGCCAGGCAGGACGATGTGGAATACAGAACCGTGCGGTACCCCTTGTGACACCGACAAATTTCCACCGTGAGCTTCAACAATCGACCGGCATATCGCTAAGCCCATCCCCATGCCGTTGGTCTTTGTGGTAAAAAAGGCGTCAAAGATGCGGTCAATGTTTTTTGGGTCTATTCCGGCTCCGGAATCTTGCACCGATACTGCCACCCCTTTTGGTTCGGACGCCATTGACCTCACCCGCAGCACTCGCGGCCGATCGTCAATTGTGCGCATTGCATCGGCAGCGTTCGTAACAATATTCAAGACGACCTGCTGAAGTTGACCTCTGTGCGCAGAGATCAAAGGAAGATGCCCGGCCAACTCTAGCTGAATATCGACTCTTGCTGCCTCTAACTCCCCGCTTGCGATCGCGATTGTTTCTTGAATGAGATCGTTCGTATCGAGAATGGTGCCCGCGTGATCACCCTTCGCGAACATTGCCCGAATAGATTGGATCACCTCGCTTGCCCTATGGCCATCTGTGGCGATGTGATTGAGGGTGTCGCGCACCTCAGCAAGGTCAGGCACCGTCCTATCGAGCCAGCGAAGACCAGCATTGGCGTTCGTCACGATCGCCCCGAGAGGCTGTCTAATCTCATGCGCGATCGCAGCCGACATCGCCGCCAGCGTTGTGCGGCTCGCAACCTGTGCGAGTTCGTGCCGCGTGTCCCTTAATTTATTCTCGGCATCCTTGAGTTCGGTGACGTCCCGCGCCATGGCGTAGATTCGGTCCTGGTCTTGAACGGCCTTCCAGGACAACCAACGATACGAGCCATCCTTGTGACGGAAGCGGGTCTCAAAACGCTGCGTTATTTTGCCTGCGGCAAGCTGGCTGATTTCGGTGCGAGTCTTTTCACGATCATCCGGGTGCAGTAGCCACTTGGAAGACTTGCCGAGCAACTCCGCTTCCGACCAACCGAGCGATGCCGTCCAGGCTGGGTTGACACTGAGATATTTGCCATCCCGATCGGCCACCAACAGCAAATCCTGTGAGACATTCCAAATCTGGAGACGTTCTCGCGTCTGGGCCTCGACGCGCTGCTCGAGCGTTTCATTGAGCTCACGCAGCGCCTTTTCGCTGGCGGCGAGTACAGCTTCGGCGCGCTTGCGTTCGGTTATGTCTTCCGCGACCACGTTAACCCCGACAATTCTCCCTTCGGGATTTTTCAAAGGATGCCAATGTGTAATCCAGACGTGGTCGGCGTTGAGTTTGTCGGCTCGTTGGCCACGAACTTCGACGCCCGTGATGGGCTGCCCCCTACGCACAATAGCTTGGATAAGACTTTCGACCTGATCCGCCACCTCTGGAACGGTTTCGCGAACCGACCGTCCGATATGATCGGCGACTGAAATGCCGCAAATCTCCGTCAAACGCTGATTGATCTGCACGTAACGGCAATCGGGACTCAAGAATGCGAGCCCGACTGGCGCGGTGTCATAAATCAGCTGAAGTTCGGGCAGCCGCTCATACAGCTGCCTGCTTTGCCGCTGCAATTTCGAAATCTTTGCAACCCTGCCGGAAGGCGGGGAGCGCCCTGAGCCAATCCGTTTTGCTCTTGCCGGTTTTTGCATCAGCAACTACTCGGAAAACGATACGAAATAATACAGAACCTAACTGACTATTGCGACTATTGGAATAAACACACAGATCACGGATGGTTGTTGGCTCTCCGGCACGGCCTGACCAAGGTCACTCTATACCTTCGTATAGGCCACCTTCTCTTTTCGATATGCGCCGTTAACCAGCGTACAGTGGCGTGATCAAGCGTCATCGCCTTACGCTTCCTGCAATAAGCGAAATCGATGCAGGGAGCTCAAAGTGATCAAGCCATTTGTGGTTGCTGGCGCCGCGACCTTGGCGATGGTTGCGTTGTTCAAGAGTGACGCGGTGTTTGCTGAGCCGCTCGCGTACGCCGGGCCAATTAGCCATCCCGCCTTTTTATTCGGGCAAACAGCGCGGGAGCCGGACATCGCCGATGACACCCAGACACGCGATGAGGTTCCGGCACGGCTGCACCGTCACGTCGTAGATTATTCGACGCGTGAAGCGCCCGGCACCATCGTTATCGATACGCCGAATACCTACCTCTACTTCGTGCTCGGTGGCGGCAAGGCCATCCGCTATGGAATTGGAGTCGGCCGCGAAGGCTTTACCTGGTCCGGGGTAAAGGCAGTCGAGCGCAAGGCGGAATGGCCGGACTGGTTCCCGCCCGCCGAAATGCTTCAACGCCAACCCTATCTGCCGCGCTTCATGGCTGGCGGTCCCGGAAATCCCCTCGGCGCACGCGCCATGTATATCGGCGGCACAGTTTACCGCATCCACGGAACGAATGCGCCGTCCACAGTCGGCAAGCAAGTATCGAGCGGATGCATCCGCATGCTGAATGAGGACGTCATCGATCTCTATGCACGTGTGAATGTTGGAACGAAGGTTGTCGTCCTGCCGATGCAACCGGCTCGTTTGCATGCCGTGGCGAGCCAAGATCGCTCAATTCCGCGCGCAACAGGAAGTGCGGTTGCCAACGTCGCTCGAGCGCAACGGGTTTACTGAAGTACACGAACCGCTACTGGAGGACATGCCATGGACACCTCACTCTGGTCCGCAGGGCAACACACTCACCTCAAGATCGTATTTGTCTCTCTTATTGCCTCGATTGCCCTGGTCGCGGTCGGAATCAACGCTCGCGTCCCTGATAGCGGCGCCACGACCGTCGAAACTGCTGACATAGTGGTCAAGGCTGGCAAACTTAAGGCCTACACAGACATCGGTCGGGCAAATATTCGTTGAACGAGTAGATATCATTGAGGGCACGATCATGAGCGAGCGCACGGTTACGGAAGTTTTTGGTTTGTCGCTGACGGCCGTGTTTGTGGGCCTGATGATATTGAACGCAATTTCTTATTGAGCGACCGCAACCCATTGGCTCGGACAAATGCTATGCGCTGGACATTCAGGCTTAAGGATATCACTGCCGCGTCCCTTCTGAGCTGCGTCATCGCCGGCGCCTTTAGCGCGTTAACGGGCCCCGTCACTGCCGACAATGCAGCGGTTGTCACCATTTCGGTCAATCGGATCACCAAAGGCGACCGGCTGCCGCTACCGCTGATAGCCGAGCCCACCGCCCAGCATAATTCCATTTCGATTGAAAGGCCGATCCCCGCGCGCGCACCGCTCGGCTGTGAGCCAGCCTTCAGCCCATTCGCTGATCCGGCGCGAGCACATATACTCGCATCCTGCCTGGCTTGATGCTAACCACTTTAGCCCGACCCATGCCAACCGAGTGCTGTAAGAAATTATCTCTAAACGAATTTTTTCGCGGCAAGTTTTGAAATTCCAAACATCGAAGCCGCTTGGACACCCAACGCGGGCTGAACTCAATTTTCCTGACAGGTCAGCATCGGCCATAAGAAGCGGTCATTTCTGCACCTGTCCCAGGTCTAATGAGATCGTGCTATATGACGTAGTGCGACGACGGGGGTAAACGTGTTGCAGTACGTACCGGGGCAGACCCAAAGCAAGCTGTCTGCCACTAGTCACTCGACGCAGCAGTGGGCCCGGTTGATTGGCCTCGCTGTTCTAGTTGGTATCGCCTACTTCCTAGCGGCACGGCTGAGTCTTCTTCTGCTGACCAAACCCGACGGCGTGGCCGTGTTTTGGCCCGCCTCCGGCGTTGCGGCCGGCGTCATCATCGCTCTCGGGCCGAGTGCACGATTGCCGGTAGCGGCCGGCGCGATGGTCGCAACCATTGTCGCCAATCTAATGGGTGACCGGACTTTCGTGGGTTCTGTTGTCTTCGCCCTATGTAATGCAGGTGAGGCAGTGCTGGCCGGATGGCTGATCGAGCGCTACTTCGGCTTGGGCTTCAGTCTCGACAGGCTAAGCCACGTGCTGGGAATGCTAGCAGTAGCGGTCATCGCGGCCGCCGTTTCGGGAATTGGCGGAACTGCAGGATTCTTGTACTTCCATAACTCGACAGCACCGATTTTATCCACTTGGCAGCACTGGTTCGCGTCCGACGGACTCGGAATCCTCACCGTTGCGCCGCTGATAATCGAGCTGGCTTCAGTCACGCGCGAGCCGCCGTCGCGGAGCGAACTCATCGAAGGCGTCGCAGGTGTCGTGGCGATAGCCGGGGTTAGTGGATCTGTCATTTTTCTTCCACAAGGGCATTCGGGGATTGTCGTGCCCGTAGCCATACTGTTGTTCCCGCTAGTGTTGTGGCTAGCGGCCCGTTGCCGTCCTCTCTTTGCCTCAGCGGCTGCATTCATCGTTGCCTTTACATTGGTGTGGATGACAACCTTTGGCATCGGTTATTTCGGCGACGCCAGTCTCCCAATCGAACAGCGCATCTTGGGCGCTCAAGCCAGCATCTTGGCTTCGTCGCTCTGCGCGCTTGTTCTCGCTTCACTCTTCGCAGAGCGGCGTC